>JAFNXT010000126.1 GCA_017378975.1 Oscillospiraceae bacterium | reverse complement strand
GGGTTACAATGCCGCCATGCTGATCCAGTACGGTTACACCGGTTACCTCAGCAAGGTCTCCAACCTGCAGGCTCCCGCGGAAGAGTGGGTGGCCGGCGGTATGCCCATCACCAAGATGATGAACATCGAGCGCCGTCACGGTGCCGACAAGCCCGTCATCCGTAAGGCTCTGGTGGAGCTGGAGGGCGCTCCCTTCAAGTTCTTCGCCGAGCACAGAGAGGAGTGGGCCGTGGAGACCTGCTTCGTCTACCCCGGTGCCATCCAGTACTTCGGACCCACCGAGGTCTGCGACCTGACCACCAGAACTCTGGCTCTGGAGAAGGCCTGATCGGTCTGGTCGGATCTGACGTAATACGTGAGCCTGCCCCATTCGGGGCAGGCTCATTTTTGTTGGCGATACTGAAATGATCACGTCCCGGGGGGACGTGATCAGAAATGGTTATCATCCGGGATATGCTCCATGATGTCTTCTACACGGCATTGGAGGATGTTGCATAGCTTGTCGATCGTATTGACCTCTACATTGCGGTCATGCCGCAGGCGGTCCAGTTGGGCGCGGTTGACGTTGTACTTGGTATACAGGTCATATTGCGTGATGCCCTTTTGCTTCATGGTCTGCCACAGTCGGTCGTAT
Source organism: Oscillospiraceae bacterium (assembly GCA_017378975.1). Lineage (GTDB taxonomy): Bacteria > Bacillota > Clostridia > Oscillospirales > Oscillospiraceae > Faecousia. The sequence continues at coordinate 2,416 of JAFNXT010000126.1, read as the reverse complement.
TTTATCATCGAATCACCACTTCCACCCTTGACTTGCCCTCATTATCCTAGTAAAATACGATTTCGGATAGTGTCCGTATAAATACCCTAAAATGGAGGCAGAGGATGGACAGGAGCTTTGTGGAACAGGTATATGAGACGATGTGGGGACAGCTCATAGATAAGTATGCGGTCCCGGGGGTGGAGGATGCTTTTTGTGAGGGCTCCCGGTGTGGACAGTTGTATGAGCAGATGCTGGAGGCTTATGAAAGAGTGTGCGATAGGTCAGGGGTGGCGGATGAGGATCCGGATGTGGAGACCATCGTCGGTGCGCTTCTGGAGATGGACCGGATCTTGTGTCTGAAAATGTTCGGATACGGCGAAAAGATGGGGCGAGAAGGCCGATCGTGACATATGACAAAACGCAGTCTGGATCTTTGTGGAAAACACCCATACCGGTGATATACATTTTGTGGTATGATAATGGTGACCAAATAATAAAGGAGTGTTGTCAAATGGCGAAAAAAGCTTTGTTTTTGACCATCGTACTGTGTCTGGTCGTGGCGCTGATGACCGTGACGGCATTTGCCGCAGATACGGTGGAGCCTGCCACCGGTGCTTGCGGTGAGGGTCTGACATGGACGGTGGACGCACAGGGTAAACTGACGATTTCCGGCACCGGAGCCATGGAGACCTATGACTACGGCAGCGCTCCGTGGTATGGGTACCGGGATGCCATCACCTCCGTGGTGGTGGAGGGCACCGTCACCGGGATCAGCGATGGTGCGTTCCATGGTTTTTCCGCTGTGGTGGATATGACTCTGCCCTTCGTTGGCGGTAGTGTCAGGGCCACTGAGCAAATCTACCAGTATCCCTTGGGTCATATTTTCGGTACCGCCAGCTATGATGGCGGCGTGGAGACCCTGCAGAGGTTCTATTGGTACCATCTGGAGGAGCTTGTCAGCAACACATACTATATCCCCGGCTCCCTGCGGTCGGTGACGGTCACCGGAGGCAATATCCTTGCCGGTGCGTTTTATAACTGCAGTGGTCTGACCAGCGTGGATCTGCCGGATGGCATCGGCTGCATCAGGGAGTGCGCGTTCACACACTGCGAGAGCCTGACCAGCGTGGATATCCCTGAGGGGGTCACCCGGATTTGGGAGTGTGCGTTTTCCAGCTGCTCTGCTTTGGAAAGCGTATCGATCCCGGATAGTGTCACGTGGATCGGGAGTTCTGCGTTCCGGGGGTGTACCAAGCTAACGGAGATCGTGATCCCGCAGAATGTTACAATCCTTGAGGGGTATGCTTTTTCGGGATGCTCTGCTTTGGAGAAGGTCATCTTCTGTGGAAATGTCCCCCAAACGATCTCCATTCCTTTCGAGGGTATCACAGTAGAGGCATATTACCCGTCCGACAATGCGACGTGGACTGCTGATGCGCTGTTGGACTACGGTGGAACGGTGACGTGGGTCGCCTATGAACCTGCGCCGGAAATCGTTGCTTCCGGTTCTTGCGGTGCTGAAGGGGCGGATGTGGAGTGGACGCTGGACAGCAATGGTCTGATGAAGATTTTTGGGACCGGCGACATGATGGACTATCCCAGAGAAACCGTGGATGGAGCATCCTGTAGTACCACCCCGTGGAGGGAATTCTGCGGAAGTATAGTATCAGTGGTGATCGAGCCAGGTGTGACCAGCATTGGAGATGATGCGTTCGATGGCTGTAATCATATGGTCGATATTCAGATCTCTGAAGGAATAACTCGGATCGGTGAAGACGCATTCTGCGAATGTAGCGCTCTGGAAGAGGTCGTTCTTCCGGGGAGTGTGACCAATATTGCGGAGGGCGCGTTCTCGGCGTGCTTTGAAATGCGTTCTATCACGTTGCCGGATAGTGTTGTTTCGATAGGGAAGAATGCGTTCCGGTATTGTTTCGCACTAAGAAACATCAATATCCCAACGGGATTGACTCGGATAGAGGAATATACTTTCTATGAATGTACGGCTTTGGTCGATGTGGTAGTCCCGGAGGGGGTCGAGTCTATTGGAGAGCGTGCATTTGAGCTGTGTGAGAAACTGGAGAGTGTTCGTCTTCCTGAAAGCCTGACCAGTATAGAATGGGGGGCGTTTTGCGGCTGTTTCAAACTAACTGAGATCAATATCCCAGAGTGCTTGACCCATATTGGTGGTTGTGCGTTTTATTCCGCTCGACTGGCCCAAGTTACGATTCCGGGGAGTGTGACCAGCATTGGGAAAAGGGCATTTGGAGAATGTAAACTGACTGAGATCGTTATTCCGGAAAGTGTGGCAAGACGAGCCGAGCATCGTTGCGATTGACAACAATACAGGCAAGGCCCTTGCCCTCGGACAGAAGGCAAAGCTCATGCAGGAAAGGGAGAATCCGGGCATCAAGACCGTACGTCCGATGAAGGACGG
>JAFNXT010000125.1 GCA_017378975.1 Oscillospiraceae bacterium | reverse complement strand
TACGAATAATGCTACCAGTTACAATTTTACACAAGCCAATGCAATTAAGGAGCTGGATGCCGATTTGTATACCATCGGTCTTCCTGACACGGATAATGGACCCGAGATGGAACAATGGCTGAGCCAGATCTCCTCCAATAACACAGATCACACTCAAGCAGATGTTGTTAGTGCTAACGGCATCCTTGCGGGTGAGTATTATCACAGAATTGATGATATTAGCCAATTGAACGCAGTTTTCGACTCGGTCTCCAGCAGCGTGGAGATCTCCTCAACTACCATCGATCTGGGCGCCGATTCCGTGATGCAGGATATTCTGGATGAGAACTTCATCCTGCCCAGTGATTTCGGCTTCAGCAACATCTCCGTTTCCACCGTGGCGATGACCACCACCGATGACACCACCTATCTGGAGGGTGCCACTGATCTGTACACCTATGAGGAGACCGACGCCAACGGCTACGGCATCTACAAGAATGCAAACGGTGCTGAGCTGAAGGTCAGCTATAACATCAGTGAGCGCAGAGTCTCGGTCACTGGCTTCGATTACGCAGCTAACTTTGTGGCTGCGGACAAGGAGACCCCCGGTAAGAAGTTGGTGGTCAAGATCACCGGTGTGGAGGCGACCCAGAACACGACGGTGGATAGTTTGCTCAATACGAACCAAACTTCCTCCGGCATCAAATATACCAAGGATGACGGTAGCACGGATGTGTATGCATTCGAGATGCCCCGGACCCAGCTGAACAGCAAGCTGTATATCGTCGATTACGCCAAGCCGCTGGTCCTTCCTACCACGGAATGGGGCAACGTCTATCTGGGCATGGCCCAAATGGACCGGCTGAACTGTGACAAGTACGGCGACGGACTCTCCCTTGTGGGTGGCGATGCCTCCTACGATGAGGCGGATGATGCCATCACCTTCACGCCCAACACCATGTGCTGGAGCGAGCCCACCGTGTTCTACGTGCTGAGCACCTGGAGCGCGGTCCCCGGCGAGGTGACCACCGGCGAGAACGTGTGGACCCGGGTCACCGTCCTGCCTGCCAACAATATCTACTACGAGGACGACTTCCGGGACATTACCTACGAGACCGGGACCATCGAAGCCACCGAGCCGACCGATCCCACCGATCCGACGGGTGCCACCGAGACCACGGAGCCTACTGAGGCCACCGAGACTACCGGCTGGTCCACCGACAGCGATGGTACCGAGAAGAGCACCTACGAGCATCATGAGGACGATACGGCCAACGGCGAGAATGGCATCCACGGCTGGGAGTCCAGTCTGAACGATCCGAAGTACTCCGACGGCTCTGCCCACAAGGCGGTGGTCAATGCCACCACCGAGGCGATCGCTTCCTTCAGATTCACCGGAACGGGCGTGGACATCTACGGACGGACCCACAGCACCACCGGCACTGTTCTGGCGATCCTGGAAGGCACGACTACGGATGGCGGAGAATCGAGATCGATGGTCCAGATCGTGGATACCGTGTCGGAATCCGGCGATTACTACCAGATCCCCACGGTCAGCTTCATGGGCTTGGAGCACGGTACCTACACCGTGACTCTGCGGGTCACCACTGCTGCGGAAGGCCGCTTCACTTACTATTTGGATGGTGTCCGGGTCTATGATCCTCTGACGGATGACTCCCTCTATCCCGAAAACGAGCAGAACGCCAGCTTTACAGAGATCCGTGATCTGCTGTCAAAGACAGAGTTCGCCGGTGAGGCCGGCGAAGGCGGTGACACGACCGAATGGAAGCCCACCTCTTTGGGCGCCGCCTTCATCGATAAGTCGGAGGACGGCACCATCGCCGTGGCGAAGGACTACGACAAGGACGAATATGGTCTGTTCGGTCCCAAGAACGAGGTCTATCTGGCGCCGTTCGACGCCGCGGAGCAGGTGAGCCAGTCCATCACCTTCAAGGTGAAGACTGTGACCGACGCACACTATTATGTGGGGCTGAAGGTCCCCGGCGGCTCCGGCTCCACCACGGTGAAGGTCTCCAACGGTCCCGAGACGAACCGTGAGATCACCGTTGCCCACGCCACGGATATGTATTACGAGGTGATCCCCGACGCGAACGGTTACATCACCATCGAGAATACCGGGAACGTGCTGCTGTCCCTGACGAAGCTGCGTTGTACCAGTCCGTCCGTCGAGGAACAGCCCCAGCTGCTGATGATGACCACGGGCGAGGCGACCTTTGTGCGCCAGACCTTTGCCATGCGTCCTCTGGCGGTAGAAGAGGAGATCCCTGCCGATCCGCAGGCCCCCGATGACGCAGGAACTCCTGAGAGCTCCGTCCCGGAAACGACGGAAGAGCCTCAGGGTCCCCAGAGCCCCATCACGGGGTTCGCTTCCTGGCTGTGGGGCTTGCTGGAACGTATCTTCTGGTTCCTGGACTGAGTTGGAGGTGTCTATGAAAAGAAAGTACACGAAGCCGTCCTTCGCGGTAGAGCGGTTCGGCTTATCCCAGTCCATCGCGGCGGATTGTTCGGCGGAAAACCCCGCCAACCCCAGATCTTCCCTCGGCTCTCCCACTTCGTGGACCAAGAACACCTGCGGATGGAAGGTCGGCGGCTATGTGGTTTGGGCTTCCGAGGGCTCCGGCTGCAACAGTAGGGCGGGGATCCCGATCATTGCCAGCCCCGACGCCATGGTGCAGGGCTTCTGCTACAACAATCCCGATGGTAACAATGTTATCTTCACATCCGGCTAGATCCCAACGCCGATGATCACACTGATGAGAGCGGCTATGCCCCCGGCATAGCCGCTCTTTCTCACAAGGATATTATGGACTATGATTTTTCGATCTGCGGGCTTCGGCTTCGAGCCGAGGTGCCGTGGGCATTGAAAGAAACAGCCGGGACCGCCCCCTTCCTGCTGCCGCCGGGAACGCCGGGACAGCCAGATCTGACGGCGTGTTTTCAGGAAGTGGACCGTCTGGAGCTCCCTGAGACCGGCGGCGTGTGGTATGAGGACGCTTATTATTCGAGCGCAGAGGGGAAGTCGCGGGTCTGGCACCGTCCGGTCCCGGGCGAGCCGCCCTATTGCCGCGTGGTCTGGGATGAGGAGTTTCCCGATATCGTCAGCTGTCGGTATGTCAAAGGGAGCGGCCACCGGATCGCCTATACCCGGAACCTTTTGTCCCTGCTGGGGCTGGAGATGCTTTTGCTCCGCTTCGGTGCCTTCATCCTCCATGCCTCGCTGATCGACTGGCAGGGGAGGGGGGTCTTGTTTTGCGCGCCCTCCGGCACCGGCAAATCCACACAGGCAGATCTGTGGGAGCGACATATGGGCAGTCGGACCCTCAATGGCGACCGGGCAGGGATCCGCTGTGATCGGGGAGTCTGGAAGGCATGGGGGCTCCCCTATGCGGGGACCTCGGGCATTTACCGCAATGCATCCGTGCCGATCAGAGCGCTGGTCCTGCTCCGCCAGGGGGAGGAAAACTGTATCTGTCGGGTCGATCCGTTGGATGCGTTCAAACGGATGCTCCCGGAGTGCAGCGCACAACGATGGGACATTGGTTTCATGGACCGTCTGATGGGGGACCTTTCCGCACTTGTGAGCGCTGTCCCGGTCTATGGGTTGACGTGCCGCCCGGATATCGGCGCAGTTGAGCTGTTGTGCGATCAGATCATGAAGGAGGATGGAAATGGCGATGATACCGATCCCTGTGGAACCGCGGATCACGGGATATCTCCATGAGAAAGCTGCACGGATGGGTGTCCCGCTCAGTGGTACCTTTGAGCTGACACCGTGTTGTAATATGTCCTGTAAAATGTGCTATGTCCGCATGACGAAGGCTCAGCAGGAGGCCCAGGCCCCTTTGCGGACCGCAGAGGAATGGGTCGCGCTGGGGCGTGCGGCAAAGGAAAAGGGGATGCTGTACCTGCTCTTGACCG
>JAFNXT010000124.1 GCA_017378975.1 Oscillospiraceae bacterium | reverse complement strand
TCGAAGGCCACACCGGGGCCGGAAGTCTCGGTCAGGCCGTAAATATCGTAGGCTTTGATGCCAAGTTTGTTTTCAATATCCCGGCGCATGTCCTCGGTCCAGGCTTCCGCGCCGAAGATGCCGGCCTTGAGCTTGATCTGGTCTTTCACGCCCTGCTCCTCGATGGACTCCGCCAGATACGCGGCGTAGCTGGGGGTGCAGCAGAGGATGGTGGAGCCCAGATCCGTCATGAACAGGAGCTGGCGGTCGGTGTTGCCGGAGGACATGGGCAGGGTCAGACAGCCCACCTTGTGGGAGCCGCCATGCAGGCCCGCGCCGCCGGTGAACAGGCCGTAGCCGTAGGCCACGTGGACCACATCCTCTTTGGTGCCGCCGGCGGCCACGATGGCACGGGCACAGCAGTCCTCCCACAGGTCTACATCGTGCTGGGTGTAGAAGGCCACCACACGCTTGCCGGTGGTGCCGGAGGTGGAGTGGATCCGGACGCACTCGCTCATGGGCTTACCGGCCAGACCAAAGGGGTAGGCTTCCCGCAGGTCGTCCTTGCACAGGAAGGGCAGCTTATGCAGGTCCTCGATGCTCCGGACGTCCGCAGGGGTCACGCCCTTTTCTTCCATCTTCCTGCGGTAATAGGGGACATTGTCCCAGACGTGCTGGACCTGCTTGACCAGACGTTCGTTCTGAAGCGCCCGGAGCTGCTCATAAGGCATGGTCTCGATCTCAGGCTGATAGTAATTCGGCATTTTTGGTCATCTCCTAATATCAGGCGTTGGCGCCCAGCGTGAAGGCTTTTTTGTTCATCTCAAGGAACTTCTCCGGCACGCTGGCTTCGATGGCTGCCATCCATTCCTCCTGAGGGATATCGAAATACTTGGAAAGTCTGCCCATGAGGACCAGATTCACCGCCTTGGGGGAACCGGCCTGACGGGCCAGGGACAGGGCGTCCATGGCATCCAGACGGATGCCGGCATCCGCGATCTTCTGCTCCAGCGCCTCGGGGTACTCTGCCGCGCCGATGATCACCGGCATGGGGTCGATCTTCTGGGTGTTGGCGATCAGCACGCCCTGGGGCTTCAGGTATTCGGTCCAGCGGGCGGCTTCCAACAGCTCGAAGGACACGATGAAGTCGGCCTGTCCCTTGTCGATCACGGGGGAGTAGACCTTATCACCGAAACGGACGTAGGTCACCACACTGCCGCCACGCTGGCTCATGCCGTGGACCTCGGACACCTTGATGTCATAGCCCTTGCCCAGCAGGAGACGGCCCAACAGCTTGGAGGCCAGCAGGCTTCCCTGACCGCCCACGCCCACGATCATCACATTTTTCGTTTCCATGGTCAAACCTCCTTCAGGGCATCCAGCCTGCACAGCTGCTGGCACACGCCACAGCCCACACACTGGGTGGCGTCCACCTTGGCCTTGCCGCCTACCATGCTGATGGCAGGACAGCCGATCTTCATGCAGGACTTACAGCCTACGCACTTGTCGTTATCCACGGTCAGGGGGGCCTTGTGCTTCACATATTTCAGCAGGGCGCAGGGGCGGCGGGAGATGATGACGGAGGGCTCAGCCGCCGCCAGCTCTTCCTTCAACGCTTCGTCGCACTGCTTCAGGTCGTAGGGGTCCACCACCCGGACGCGCTTGATGCCCACGGCACGGCACAGGGTCTCCAGATCGATCTTGGCGCAGGGGTCGCCCTTCAGATTGAAGCCGGTGGTGGGGTTCTGCTGGTGGCCGGTCATGCCGGTGATGGAATTGTCAACGATGATCACGGTACCGTTGGACTCGTTGTAGGCCATGTTCACCAGGCCGGTGATGCCGGAGTGCATGAAGGTGGAGTCGCCGATGACAGCCACGGTCTTGTTATCCATGGCACCATTCTGGCTCTTGGAGAAGCCGTGGATGCC
>JAFNXT010000123.1 GCA_017378975.1 Oscillospiraceae bacterium | reverse complement strand
CCCGGCTGGGCAAACCAACGAGTGCCCTGCATCTGCTTGCCACAGGTGGGGCACTTGTTTTCTTCTTCGGACATAGCGGCCAAAGCGGCATGCTTGTCGGCGTAATCATAAAACACCTTCCGGCTGATACAGCCGGGAAGCTCTGCGCCATGGAAGCCGTCAACATGGCTTTTCAGTGCCTGTGCATATTCGCCCGTACCCTTCTTGAGGTCCAGCTTGGCACAGATAAGCGCCGTGTGGTAGGCATCGCCCAGCGCATCATGGGCAGGGCGGGTGGCCTCAATTTCGAATATTTCCATGGCAGTTTTCAGTGCCTTTTGGGCGGTGGAGCCGTCGGTTTGGGCATTGAAAATCATTTGGGCGTTGTACCAGCGGCTGACCCAAGTCTCGTCCATACCATACAGCCGGAGATTTTCTCTAAGGATCGTAATGTCGTCAAAGCCCCATGTGAGGAAAATCACATCCTCACCGCACCATTTGCGGAATTGCTCCATTGCTTCCACCATAGGCACGCCATTGTCCCGCAGCTCCGCCTCCTTGATGCCGGTGAGCTTACTGACCCGGCGGTTCAGACGGCGATAATACTTGGGCCGGATCATGACCTGGAACTCATCCTCCACAGCGCCGTCTTCCGTCAAACGCACCGCGCCGATCTGGATGATCTCGCCCCGGATCTGCACCGGTAAGACCTTCTTGGCCGAGGGCGACCCGGGCCAGGGCTGGTTCCATTCCATATCCAAAACGATATAGTCCATCACACATACTCCGTTCCTTCTATCGTACTGCTCATTGTAGCACAACGTATGGTCCTCTGTAAACACCAAGTTTCAGAAACCCATCTGGCCTTATTTTACAATAGTGTTTTGGTACTTGTTTTATGTCCAGTTCCTGTTATAATCATGTCATAAAGAATTTGAAAGGATGAAACTCATGTCTTACAAAAAGATCCTCACTATCCAGGACATCTCCTGTGTGGGCCAGTGCTCCCTGACGGTGGCTCTGCCCATCCTGTCCGCCTGCGGCCACGAGACCTGTGTGCTCCCCTCCGCCGTGCTCTCCACCCATACCGCCGGCTTCTCCGGCTACACCTTCCGTGACCTGACGGAGGATATGCCCTCCATCTGTGACCACTGGGTGAAGGAAGGGATCCGCTTCTCCTGCATCTACACCGGCTACCTCGGCAGTACCCGCCAGATCGACCATGTGGCCCATATCTTCGACACCACCGGCACTGCCGACTGTGTGAAGGTAGTGGATCCTGCCATGGCGGACAACGGCAAGCTCTACCCCGGCTTCGACGAAGCCTTCGTGGAGGCCATGAAGAGCCTGTGCGCCAAGGCCGATTATGTGGTCCCCAACCTCACCGAGAGCAGCTTCCTCACCGGTCTGCCCTATGAAACGACCTATGACGAAGCCTACATCGACGCCCACCTGGAGAAGCTCACCGCGCTGGGTTGTAAAAATGTGATCCTCACCGGCATCTCCTACCGCGAAGGATACACCGGGATCGTGGTACTGGAGAACGGCGTGAAGCGCTACTACGAGCACCAGATGCTCCCCAACAGCTGTCACGGGACCGGTGACATCTACGCCTCCGCCTTCGTGGGCGCTCTGATGCGTGACAAGGATGCCCTCTCCGCCGCAAAGATCGCCGCGGACTACACCATGGACTGCATCCGTGCCACCGCCGGCGACAGCACCCATTGGTACGGTGCCAAATTCGAGCCCGTTCTCGGGAACCTGATCCAGGCTCTGCGCTGAGTATTTTTCATGATCTGCCGCCTTTGGCGGCAGATTTTTTTGTTTACACGTTCCGGATTCCATGTTATAATGAACAAGAGTTTGTAACAATGGAGGGATCCGTATGTCTGTACAGAGTCTGATGTTCCGCATCAGTGCGGGGCGCAACGATCGTAAGCGTGACCGTGCCATCCCGCTCCCCCAGGGCGTCACCCAGATCCGGGGACTGTCTTACGGACGACACGGAAAATACAGTCGCTTCGATATCTACCGACCCGAAAACACGAAGGATGACAGGCTCCCTACCATCGTCAGCATCCACGGCGGTGGCTATGTCTACGGCGACAAGAAGATCTACCGCCGGTACTGTATGGACCTTGCCCGGCGTGGCTTCTGTGTGATCAATTTCAACTACCGTCTTGCCCCCCGCTGGAGATTCCCAGCCCCTCTGGAGGATACCAACGCATTGCTCCAGTGGGTGTGTGACCATGCGGAGGCTTACCGTTTGGACCCCCGGCGTCTGTTCCTCGTGGGTGACTCTGCCGGTGCCCAGATCGCCAGCCAGTATGCCGCCATGGTGACAGATCCCAATTACGCCGACCTTTTCGGTCTTCAGATCCCGGAGATCCGGATCCTTGGTGTGGGACTCAACTGCGGTACCTATAACACCGCCGCTTTGGCTGATGGTGAACGTACCGGCATCGCGCTGGATTATCTGGGCCGCCGGATCCGCAGTCACGATCCCCGGCTCCATGTGATGGACCATATCACCGAACGGTTCCCCCCTGCCCATATCACCACGGCTTGCCACGATTTCCTCCGCAAGGAAGCCCGTCCCATGCATCAGTTCCTCACTGCCAAGGGCATCCGTGCCCAGCTCACCTGCTACGGCACCGAAGAGGACGCCTCCGTAGGCCATGTGTTCCACGTGGACCTGCGTCTTCCGGAAGCCACCCGTTGCAATGACGAACAATGTGACTTCTTCAGAACCTGTTTATAACGGAGCAACATCCAATGAAAAAAATCTCCCTCTGCTATCTTTTGTCAGGCCTGTCCCTGTTCGCTCTGGGTCTGTTCCTCCATCCCCTGATCAGCTGGTTCTCCCCCGGAGCCCCTTTGCTGGAGCTGGTGGACGGCGTGTCCTTCTCCGTTGCCATGTTCGGGCTCCTGAACGTCCTGCTCGGCATCCTTGGACTCATCTTCAACCGGTCTCTGGATCAGCTTTCCAAGCCCGAAAGCTTCCTGCTGGCCACCGGCTGGTCGATCAGTGCCGCTGTCACCGTCCACTGCCTTATGACCCTTCTGGACCAGTTCCTCTCCTCCGGGAGCCCATTTTACCTGCGCCTGCCTCTGTGCCTGACAGGCGCGGTGGTAGGACTGGCCGGTGTATTCCTCCTGATCCGCAGATACTGCCTGATCCGCGAGGACGATACATACCCCAGCAGTGTGACCTTCGAGTTCAGCTTCGCGATCCTGTACACCATCCCCATGCTGGTGGTGCTGATCTCCATCGACCGTTTCCTGTGTTCTCTTTGACCATCCCATAAAGGAGGTCTGTATGCATACTCTGAAGCAAAGTCTGACCATCCTCCTTTCCACCGTCCTGACTCTTCTGATCGCCAACAGCTTCCTGTTCCTGCGTGACCATCGGTGGTCGTTGCTGATCATGATCCCCATCCTTTTGGCAGTGGTCCTTCTTTCGGGCCTGTGTACGATCCGCACCCATTCCCTGCGCCTGCGGCTGTGCCACCACGGTGTGGTCCTGCTGAGTGTGTTCCAGCTTTCCGGTATGGTTGGGATCCTTTACCATCTGGTGCTGGCCATCTTCATGATCCCTGACGATCTGCTCCCCTTTTCGGGGAGCATTCTTCAATGCGTACTGGTGGAAGGGCTCCTGTTTTGGGTGGGTATCCTGTGCCTGTACGCCACCTCCCTCCAGCTTGGGATCCGCCGACGGATCCTCGGCATCCTGTGCGGTATGCTCCCGGTACTGAATCTTCTGATCCTCAACCGCATGATCGCCATCGCCGCAGAAGAGGTCCGCTTCGAACTGGAAAAGGAACAGGTCAATGATCGCCGGGCCCACCTGAAGCTCTGTCAGACTCGCTACCCCCTGCTTCTGGTCCACGGTGTGTTCTTTCGTGATTCCAAACACTTCAACTATTGGGGCAGGATCCCCAAAGAACTGGAGCGGAACGGTGCCACCGTCTATTATGGCGAACACCAGTCCGCCGACGCGATCGCCAACAGCGCTCAGGAGATCGCGGACCGTGTCCTGCGGATCGTCTCCGACACCGGCTGTGGAAAAGTCAACATCATCGCCCACTCCAAAGGCGGTCTTGACTGCCGCTACGCCATCGACCGGCTGGGTCTGGGCGAATATGTCGCCTCCCTCACCACGGTCAGCACCCCCCACCGGGGATGCCTGTTCGCCGACTACCTTCTGGAAAAAGCACCGGACGAACTCAAGCAGAAGGTCGCCCGCACCTACAACACCGCTCTGAAAAAGCTTGGAGACCCCGCCCCCGACTTTCTGGCGGCGGTGAATGACCTTCGGTCCACAGCCTGCACACCTCTGGACCGCTCCATGCCCCAGCCCTCCGGCATCGTCTGCCAGAGCGTTGGATCTCTCATGTCCAAAGCCACCAGTGGACGGTTCCCGCTGGACCTGACCTATCACGTGGTCAAACGCCATGACGGCCCCAATGACGGCCTGGTCCGGGAAGATTCCTTCCGCTGGGGCGACCGCTACACCCTGT
>JAFNXT010000122.1 GCA_017378975.1 Oscillospiraceae bacterium | reverse complement strand
GGTGTTGTCCGTCATATCGAACTTCACTACCACGGCGTTACGCTTTGGCAGTTCCTTGTGCTCCACCGCGAAGACACGTCCTTCTACTATCACGTTACCCATGTTCAGATCCAGATCCTTCATAGGTACCACGTTCCCACGGAAGGGCTTTCCGAAAATCGCCTCAGAGGGCGGTGCTGGTGGCGCCTCCTTCTGCTGGGGTACGGGTCGGTCAGGAAGGTCCTCCACCATGCCCTGACGCATCTTCTCCAATGCGTCGAACAGCGCCTGCCCCTCCAGCGTCTGCCCTGCAACGAAACCGATGGTAATATCGGCACCGAATCTGGAAGAAAGGGACGCTATGACCTTCGGCACAGAAGCCTCCAGCTCCTTTTTGCCATTGCCCTTTAAGCGCACAGTCAAATGCCGGTCTTCCCATGCCCAGATGGCACCGGCCAGAGAACCTCTCGCCATGGGATCTTCACGCACGAACAGATCACGAAGCTCTTCCGGCTCCATGCACCGAAGCTGGTCCGCGGGGTGCCTGCAAAAGACCGATACTTCACGAAGGGGATATTCTCCACGGATCATCTGGACTGCGGAACGGGTCACTCTCTCCGGGATGTAGCGTTCCGCATAGAGCTCTACTTGGATGGACCGTGCCGTCGTGTCGATCTGAGCGGCGGTGACCACCGCGCCTCCCAGCTCGTCCGGAAGATCTGCCAAGGGGAAAAATTGAGAAAATAAAACTGTTTCTGACATACTGACCTCTTACTCTATATTTCCCGTCGGAAAAAGGGCGGAGTTGAACGCTCCGCCCTTCGTTACCTTACAATGCTTCGATCCTCTTCAGAAGTGCAGGTAAGAGCTCATCATAAGGAAGCTTCTCCACCTGCTCACCTTTTTCGAAGATCATGCCCCAGCCATCGCCACCGGCGATGCCGATATCCGCCTCTCTGGCTTCACCGGGACCGTTGACCACACAGCCCATGACCGCGACGGTGATGGGCTTCTGACAGTCCTTCAGGGCCGCATCCACCTGACCGACCAGACCGATCAGATCGATCCGGGTCCGACCGCAGGTAGGACAGGAAACGATGTTCACGCCCTCCTTACGAAGACCGGCGGCCTTGAGGATATCTTTTGCGGCGTAGACCTCTTCCACCGGATCGTCGGTCAAACTCACACGGATGGTATCACCGATACCGTCCAGAAGCAGAGCGCCGATACCCATGGCAGACTTGATCAGACCCTGACGGACAGGCCCCGTCTCGGTGACACCGATATGGATGGGATAGTCGCATTTGGCTCGGAAAGAACGGGCCGCCGCCACCATGGTGGGGACAGTGGAGGATTTCATGGAGACGCAGGTATCATAGAAACCGTACTTCTCCAACAGTTCCAGATGCTCGAAGGCACTTTCCACCAGAGCGTCAGCCGTGGGATGACCGTACTTCTCCAGCAGTTTCTTATCCAAACTGCCACCGTTGACACCGATGCGGATGGGGATCTTCTTATCCTTGCAAACATCCACCACCGCCTGGACCCGGTCCTCGCCACCGATGTTACCGGGATTGATACGGATCTTGGAAGCACCGCCTTCAGCCGCGGCGATCGCCAGCTTATAGTCAAAATGGATGTCAGCCACCAAAGGCAGAGGGCTTTCCTTGCAGATCTCAGCGAAGCCACGGGCCCCCTCCATATTGGGGACCGCAAGACGAACGATCTGACAGCCCGCTGTATGGAGCTGGCGGATCTGGGCCAGAGAACCTTCCACATCCGTGGTCTTGGTATTGAGCATGGACTGGATCACCACCGGAGCACCGCCACCGATCTGGACGCCTCCGACTTGGATCTTTCTGGTCATGATGATCACCCCTTGAAAATGAAAATGATATCTTTGAACATGATGATGGCCATCAGCCCCAGAAGCAGGATCATACCGGCTCCATGGATATAGCCTTCATACTTAGGATCGATCTTTCTTCTGGTCACGGCTTCGATCGCTGTGGTCAGAAGGAGCGCCACCACTCTGCCACCGTCCAACGCAGGCAGAGGGAGCAGATTCATCACAGCAAGGTTCACCGCAAGGAAACCGCCGAACCACAGCATATTGAGGACTGCGTCCAACACACTGGGAGAGGTATCCGCCACATCAGACATCAGATCCACGATGCCCACAGGGCCCGACAGGTCACCAATACCGGCTTTGCCGGACAGGAGCATCTGCAGGCTCAAACGGACGTTACGAACACTGTCCAACGTGGTGTTCCACGCATAAACGATCTTATCTCCAATGGTCACGTCTACTGCTGTGAAGCTGAAGCCATAACGAAGAGACGTGGTACCGTCCTCATCGACGAACTCATGCTTCTCCATGAGGAAGTCGTCCATCACGATCTTCTGGCCGTCACGACGGATCACCAGATCATGGACGTCTCCTCCGTTGAGATACAAGATCGTAGAGAAATTGGACTGGACATAGATCTTCTCGCCGTCCACCTCCAGGATCTCATCGCCTACCTGAAGGCCACCCTCCCCGTTGAGGGTACACCCTTCCTCGAAGGAGCCGATCACGGGCATAGCGATCTGCTGGACCGGCAGGAACACGATCACGAAGATCAGCACACCGGTGATGAAATTCATGGCGGCACCAGCCACGAGGATAAGGAAACGCTTCCACCACGCCGCGCTGTGGAAGGAATGGGGATCATCAGAAACCTCATCCTCCCCCTCCATGGCGCAATAGCCGCCGATCGGGATGCAACGGATGGAATACAGAGTCTCCCCCACCTGCTTCTTGAAGATGGCAGGTCCCATGAACATAGAGAATTCGTTGACACGGACTCCGGAGGCTTTCGCCGCAAGGAAATGGCCCAGCTCATGGACGAAGATCAGCAAACTGAACAGTAAGATCGCAAAAATGATCGACATAGAACGCCTCGCTTAAGATGAAACTTTGACCCGAACGAACTCACGGGCCATACGGTCCGCCGCCAGGATATCCTCCAGCGTCGGATCCATCGCATTGGGAACATTTTCAACGGCACCACGGACCAGCTCATAAATATCGTAGAAGCCGATCTTATCCGCAAGGAACAAAGCCACCGCCTCTTCATTGGCACCGTTCATGACGGCACAAGCGGTGCCGCCTAGCTTCGCACAATGTCGTGCCAGCGCCAGACAGGGGAAATTCTCCATATCCGGCTCGCAGAACGTCAAAGCGCCGCACTTACACAGGTCCAGACCATCCACAGGACATTCGATACGTTGGGGATAGGTCAGCGCCAGCTGGATCGGAAGTCGCATATCCGGCGCACCCATCTGCGCCATGACTGCTCCATCCACCAGCTCCACCATGCTATGCACGATGCTCTGACGGTGGATCACCACATCCACCTGCTCCACAGGCAGACGGTAGAGCCGCATGGCCTCGATCACTTCCAGTCCTTTATTCATAAGGGTGGCACAATCGATGGTGATCTTGGCGCCCATCTTCCAGTTGGGATGCTTCAGGGCATCGGCCTTGGTGACCTGAGAAAGCTGATCCTTCGTCATACCAAAGAACGGACCGCCGGAGCAGGTCAGGATCAGACGCTTGACCTCCTTGGGGTCACGGACACCCATGAGACACTGATAGATCGCCGAATGCTCCGAATCCACCGGGATGATCTCGGTACCGTAACGGTCGGCTTCCGCCATCACCAGCTCACCGGCACAGACAAGCGTCTCCTTATTGGCAAGGCCGATCCGCTTCCCGGCACGGATCGCGGCAAGGGTCGGTTTGAGACCCACCATGCCTACCACGGCAGTGATCACACATTCCGCACTTTCGATGGAAGCGGCACGGATCAGCCCCTCTTCTCCCCAGGCGACCTCCACAGGGAGATCCGCGATCTGGGAGGCCAGGGCATCCGCCGCCTCTTTGGTAGACATGACCGCAATCTCCGGGAGGAACTGCCTGCACTGCTGAGCCATGAGCTCCACGCTGGTACCGGCAGTCAGTGCCACCACCTTCACATCCATATGCTCGATGATATCCAGAGTTTGCCGACCGATGGAGCCGGTGGACCCAAGGATACTAACGTATTTTACCATAATGTACTCCTCAATATGCCATAGGCATGAGCCACAGCAGCACCTCGATCAGCGGTGCCACCACGATCACAGAGTCGAACCGATCCAACACACCGCCGTGTCCGGGGAACAGATTACCGTAATCCTTGATGCCGGTCTGACGCTTCACCACAGAGAAGCTGAGATCGCCGAATACACCGGCCAGCGCACCCACGAGACCGTAGACCAGCACAGCGAAATAATCGACATGGACCTTCGTCACCAGCCAAAGGACCAATGCGTACAGGACCATACCGACCATGGCGGTGACGATCCCTCCAACGAAACCTTCCACCGTTTTCTTGGGACTGATCTTGGGACAAAGCCTATGCTTACCAAAGAAACAGCCCACGAAATAAGCACCGATATCCGACAGGAACGCGGCGGCAAAGGGAACGAGGATAAAATATCTCCCGTCTTCCCGACACAAAACACGCACCAGCGCAGAGAACATGAAAGGTATCACGATACCTGCTACCATGCAGATCCCGACCTTGGAAAACGGCAGTTTTAGACCCGAAGCCATGAGTTCCGAGAACAGCAAAGCATAAAACAGCAGGATGCCCAGCACCGCCACCGGCACCGCACACCCGAAATAGCTCCATACCGGCACCAAAAATGCTGTGACCATAGTATACAGCAGGAGCCTCGGTTCCCGGACCAGCTTGGTCCCGAACAGGAGCTCATAGGCGGCGATGGCGGAGAACAACGCAATGACCAACGTCGCCACGATCTTCGGTGCCCAGAGGGCAACGACCAACAGTAGTGGGATCAGGACCAATCCCACGATCGTCCTTTTCAGCATATCAACCCTTCGCTCCTCCAAAACGGCGGTCCCGCCGGTGATACATGGCGATGGCTTCATCCAAATGCTCCGGCATGAAATCCGGCCACAGCACATCCATGAAAACGAATTCAGAATAGGCGCTCTGCCATGGCAGGAAATTGCTGGTCCTGGTCTCCCCGGAGGGCCGGATCACCAGCTCGGGATCCGGCACACCGGCAGAATCCAGATAGGAGCTGAACATCTCCTCCGTCAAAGAATCGATGCTCCGCTTGCCATCCACCACATCCTGAGCAAAGGACCGGACCGCACGGACGATCTCGTCCCGGCCGCCGTAATTCAGGCAAAAGTTCACCTGGACCTCATGATACCCGGCGGAACGCTCCTGGGTCTCCAGACACAGCTTACGAAGCTTCGGGCTCAAACGGCTCAGGTCCCCGAAGAAACGGAAACATACACCGTTCTTCTCCATGTCCTGAAGCGCTTCTTTCAGATAACGCTCCAGAAGCAGCATGATGCCGCCTACTTCCTCCTCAGATCTCTTCCAATTCTCGGTAGAGAAAGCGTAGACCGTCAAATACTTCACACCGATGGTCCGACAATAGTTTGCGATACGGCGGAAGGTCTCGCCACCGGCCTTATGTCCGGCAGTTCGGGGCAGTCCCCTGTTCTTCGCCCAGCGACCGTTGCCATCCATGATGATGGCGATATGCTGAGGGACCGGCATCCCATTGGAAAGTGCCATAGTGCCCATCCTTTCTTGCTGATAAGATACGAACCATTGAGGGCAGTGACGCCCCCAATGGTCCACACGGCGATCAGATCGCCATCAGTTCCTTCTCCTTCGCGGCCAGAGCCTCGTCCACCTTCTTGATGTATTTGTCCAGCAGATCCTGCAGATCCTTTTCTGCCTTCTTCTGGTCATCCTCGGTGATCTCGGAGTTCTTCTTCATCTTCTTGACATAGTCCATACCATCACGACGAATGT
>JAFNXT010000121.1 GCA_017378975.1 Oscillospiraceae bacterium | reverse complement strand
TTTGGATTTACGTGGAAACGTGGATTTCCTCATATATTATACATTCAAGCCAACAACTTGTCAATGCTGCCGGAAGAAAAAGGAGGACCTCCGCAAATGATATCATCTCTGCCGGGGGAATGTCACCCCTGGATCACCTTCACGAAGGCCGCCCGATCGGTGGCCTTGAAGTAGGCAGAGCCTGCCACCAGCACGTCCGCGCCGCTCTCCTTGCAGACAGCGCAGGTCTTCTCATCCACGCCGCCGTCCACCTCCAGCAGGCAGTCGGGATTCACGTCATCCAGCCACTCTCTGAGCTGACGGAGCTTGGGCATCATATCCTCCATGAATTTCTGACCGCCGAAGCCCGGCTCCACGGTCATGATGAGGATCAGGTCACACTTCTCAAGATAGGGGATCGCCGCCTCCACGGGGGTCTTGGGCTTCAGCACGATACCGGCCTTGCATCCAAGAGAACGGATCTTGTCCAGCGCCTCCAGCGTGTTCTGGGGCTGGTCGGCCTCGATGTGGATCGTGAGCCAGTCGGCACCGGCTTTGACGAAATCCTCCACATACCGGATGGGCCGGTCGATCATCAGATGTACATCCAGCGGCAGATCCGTCACCGGCCGCAGGGCCTTGACCACCGGGATACCGATGGTGATGTTGGGGACGAAGATACCGTCCATCACATCCACATGGACCCAATCCGCCCCATTGGTCTCGATATCATGGATGTCCCGCTCCAGATTGGCGAAATCCGCCGAAAGGATCGAGGGAGAAAGCTTTGCCATAAATGACCTCCTATGGTATCGGGCATGCCGCATCCCGGGATCATGCCCGTATTATCTCCTATAAAATAACATGATCACGCAAAAAAATCAACGCATACTGTCCTCATTTCCGGTCATACTGACTGTGTACCACGAAATAAGGAGGGAACGAATATGAACTGCAACGCCAACAAGTGCATCGAGTGTACCGTCAAGCAGTGTGCCTACCACTGCGACACCGAGAACTTCTGCTCTCTGGACCGGATCCTGGTGGGCACCCACGAGGCCGCCCCCACCATGGACCAGTGCACCGACTGTAAGTCCTTCCGCAAGAAGTGACCCAGCCTCCCCTTTAAGGGGAGGTAGGCCCCAATAGGGCAGGTCGAAGGGGACCTCCCCACGCTCTCCCGGAGGCACCGTGCCTCCGGGCTGTGCCAATGTTTACATATCTTTCACATCGATCGTCAATACTTTTCAGGTTATTGCAAGACTTTCGTGCTATCCTTTCAGTACGACCACAAAGACCCATGAAAGGAGACCTTACCATGTTCGAAAACGAAAACGACAGGACCCAAAGCCGGGGTCCGGAAGTCCCCTTCCCTGCCCCCGACTATTCCGCCTCCCCGAAGCCTCCGGCCCCCACGTCTGCCAAAAGAAGATCCGGTGCCATGATCGCGATCGCCCTGTGCTGTTCCATCCTCGGAAGCATCCTCGGTGCCGGCGGTGTCCTGCTGGTCCAGAGGATCGGCAAGACACAGACCCCCTCGACCCAGCCGCAGGACCATACCGGTATCCTGCAAGGGATCCGACAGGAGAACGTGATCGACATCACCCAGATCCAGACGGGCCAACTTCTGACCGCCGCCGAGGTCTACGCCGCCAACGTCAACTCCACCGTAGGCATCACCACGTCCATCACCACCACCAACTTCTGGGGCTACCAGTCCACCTCTGCCGCCTCCGGCTCCGGCTTCATCATCTCCTCTGACGGCTACATCCTGACCAACCACCACGTGATCGAAGGCTCCTCCGCCGTCACCGTGTCCATGTTCGACGGCAAGGAATACGAGGCCCAGATCCGTGGCTACGACGAGAGCAACGACATCGCCGTGCTGAAGATCGAAGCCACAGGCCTGAGCCCCGTGATCCTGGGAGATTCTGATACCCTGAACGTCGGCGACGACGTGGTGGCCATCGGCAACCCCTTGGGAGAGCTGACCTTCTCCCTCACCGCCGGCAAGATCAGCGCCAAGGACCGGGAGGTCACCTTCTCCAACAACGTGACCATGGACCTCCTGCAGACCGATTGTGCCATCAACTCCGGCAACTCCGGCGGTGCCCTGTTCAATATGTACGGCGAGGTGGTCGGCGTGACCAACGCCAAATACTCCGGCTCCTCCGGCAGTGGTGCCACCATCGACAACATCGGCTTCGCCATCCCCTATGCGTCCATCCGGAGCATCGTGGAGAGCATCATCGAAAAGGGCTACGTCACGAAGCCCTATCTGGGCGTATCCGTGATCGACGTGGATGATCGCTACCAGCTCTACGGCCTTCCCCAAGGTGCCGCCGTCCAGTCCATCGCCAAAAACAGCCCGGCCCAAACAGCAGGCCTGCAGACCGGCGACATCATCACCCATGTGGACGGCGAAGCCATCGACACCGGCACGGCGCTGGTCCGTTTCATCAGGGACAGCCAGCCCGGCGACCGGATGACTCTCACCGTCTACCGCAAGGGTCAGACGCTGGAAATCACCGTCACGGTCTCCGAACAGATCCGGGACGAACAGGAGCAAACTGCCACCCCCATCCGTCCCCTACCTGACGGCCGCTGACAAAATACTTCTCCGCACCCACCGCCGGTCCATCAGGACCGGCGTATTTTATTGCCCTTTACCGACCGGCTACCGCTTACGGCTCCATGGATACCTGCTCTAAAAACTTTTTCACCGCCCGTCGGTTTTTCAAAACGATCGTCCGGGCATGGGTGGCCTCATCCAGGATCCCATAGTACCGCTCCCGCTTGTTTTTATTGAAGTTCCAGACCCATTTCAAAAAATCCATATCGAACCGCTCCGGGCAACCTTGGCCCATATCCGGACGCACGGTACCGTAGTTGGTCACCACCCGCTTCAGAACGCCCCACAGACACGCCGCCCGGGAGAAGTCCAGCCAGATCACCGTATCACACCGTGCGATCCGCGCTTCCACGGTCCGGTCGTAATTCCCGTCCATGATCCACTTTTCCTTAGCCAGCTCTGCCCGAAGGAGGGCATCAAACTCCTCCTTGGGCACCTGCACCCAACCTGGCCGCCAGAACAGCTTGTCCAGATGCACCACCGGGATCCTCAGCTTCTCCCCCAGTTGTCGGGCCAAGGTGCTTTTCCCGGCACCGCCGCATCCAATGATCACGATCCTTTCCATAAGTCACCTCCAAAAGTCAAAGCGACGCAGCCGACCTCTTTCCGGTCGACTGCGTCGCTTTCAGAATCCTCTTAAATACGACGCTTAATATGCAACGCCCCAGTAGATCATCTTATCCGCAGGCTTGCCACAGCAGGCACAGGTGTCGCCCAGCTTCTCCTGCGCGAAGGGGATGCAACGGGAGGACATACCTGCCACTTCCTTCATCTTCAGCTCGCAGTCCAGCTCGCCGCACCACATGGTCTTGACGAAGCCGCCGTGCTCCTCCTGCAGAGCCTTGGCCTCTTCCACGGAGTGGGCCTCGTAGATGTGGTCCTCCAGGTTCTTCTTGGCACGCTCATACATGCCCTGATGGACGGCCTCCAGCTGCTGGGCCACAGCAGTCTCCAGCTCCTCCAGCTTGCAGACGATCTTCTCCCGGTCGTTCCGGCGGACCAGCACGCACTCGCCCTTCTCCAGATCACGGGGACCGCACTCCACACGCAGAGGCACGCCCTTCATCTCATACTCGGCGCACTTCCAACCCATGGAGTTGTCGGAATCGTCCACCTTCACCCGGTAACCGGCAGCGATCAGACGGGACTTCAGCTCCGCGGCAGCCTCCAGGACGCCGGGCTTGTGCTGAGCCACAGGCAGGATCACCACCTGCACGGGAGCCACCTTGGGAGGCAGGACCAGACCGTTGTTGTCACCGTGGGTCATGATGATACCGCCGATCAGACGGGTAGACACGCCCCAGGAAGTCTCATGGGGATTGACCTTCTGATTGGTCTTATCGGTGAACTCGATACCGAAGGCCTTGGCGAAGCCGTCACCGAAGTAATGGGAGGTACCGGCCTGCAGAGCCTTCCGGTCGTGCATCATGCACTCGATGGTGTAGGTAGCCTCGGCGCCGTTGAACTTCTCCTTGTCGGTCTTCTGGCCCCGGGTCACGGGCATAGCCAGTACGTTCTCGCAGAAGTCGGCGTAGACGTTCAGCATGGTCTCGGTGAACTCCTTGGCCTCCTCGGCGGTGGCATGGATGGTATGACCCTCCTGCCACAGGAACTCACGGTG
>JAFNXT010000120.1 GCA_017378975.1 Oscillospiraceae bacterium | reverse complement strand
TCCACTTCCTCAAATCCGACACCCAGATGGAACCGCAAGCTGTTGGTATTAGTCAGTTCGCAATCGCTGGCGAATTCTGTGCATCCCCGGCTCTTTGCCCAGCTTTCGCAGGCATGCAGTAACTGCCTTGCGATGCCTCTATGGCGATGGTCCGGTCCAACATAGATACCCTCCAAATAACCAACAGGCGAACTGCCCGTGCCCTCCACATAGTCGTGCCGCAGTTGACACTGGGCAAATCCGACAGCGGTCTCCTCTGCGTATGCCAGAAAGAAAGCGGCATCCGGTTTTGCCATGCCCATGCCATACTCGGCCAGCATTTCATCGGCTGTATGATGGGGCCACAGCTTGCAAGACAGTTCCGCCAGAACAGGCAGATCTTTGGTTTCTGCTTTTCGTATGGTCATTCATTCCACCTCGTAGGGCCAATCGATGATGCCGCCGAATTCCTTGATGTTCGTATACCCCAGCTCCACCAGAGCTTCCGCCGCCAGCTTACTGCGCCGACCGCTGCGGCAGTAGACGAGGATCGACCGATCCTTGTCGGGAAGTTCTTCCTCTGCCCTGTCTGCGATCTCATCATGGGGGATCACGATCGCACCGGGGATGTGGCCTTCATCATATTCCGCCTCAGTTCGGGTATCCAAAATGATATAGTCTTCCTCGCTGTCCATGATCCGCTTGGCTTCCTCTGCTGTGATATTCATATAGACCACCTCCCGGTCGTTTTCTGTATCTTGCCCGCAGGCAGTGAGCATCATCACCGCCAGAAGGAGAAAAATCAATTTCTTCACGATATTACTCCCTGTTCATGCTATCCACAAATCCCACATCTTTTGCGGTCATGGCGACCCACGCTGGGCGGAAACCGCTACGAATGGCATTGCGGACAGATTTGATATTGCACCATGCGGCACAGTAGAACGGGACCTTATCCAAGGCCAGGATCTCCAATGCCAGCCGACTGGTCAATGCAGAAGCAATTCCTTTCCGGCGATACTCCGGAAGCACATCCACACCGATCTGATACATCATTTCACAGTCAGCAGAGCACCCGGCCAGGCCGATCAACCTGCCATTATCGTAGGCGCCAACACCCAGTACATCCAAATGCTTACGCTCTTCACACAAAGCATTGCTCCACTGTGGCAAATACAAGGATGTGAGATCCTCCTGATGCAAAACGCGCAGTTCATAGTCACACGGCAGTTCTTTCACCGCGTCCACATCCGGAAGGAAATATTCCGCCATAAAGCAGATCTTCTGTCCGTAAGACCGGAGCATATCATCCAAAACATGAAGATTCGGTGTTTCAAAACAATGCTCCACCGGATAGCGATCGATGTATTTCTGCACTAGGGGTGCAATCTCCTCGCTTGCCTGTGCCACGATGTTGGAACCGTAGGAAACCAGATCGCAGCTTAGTGGAAGTTTCAAATATTTCCTGGCAAGGGGATGCTTTTGGGAGATCGTCACCACATTTTTCTCTGCCAGAAAATCTTCCGGCAAGCAGTTGCTATCGTATGCCGACTGCTTTAACGCAATTGTCCATATTTCTTGATTTGTTAGCATAGATCATACATCCTCTTTGACCAAGATCAAATGGTGGAAGAACGCAATATCCCGGTATGGCGATAATTGTGAGACCCGCAATTCTGCTTCGATCATCTTTTCCTGCCATGCCGGATCATCGCATCGTCTCCTTTGCCCTATCCTATCACATCCGGTAAAATACGACAAGGACCTTCTTTGTTTATCGCGGTGCAAATAACGGCAACCCCTTCAGACCGCTGTTCTTATCCCTCCATCCGGCACCGAACAAGCCATCCAATGCGCCCAGATCTTTCTGGTTCTTGCAGGTCAATACGATACGTCGCAAAAAAGGACCAAATATTCAAAAGAATAGATATTTTTAACGAACAGCGTCAACGGCGCGTCTTCGTGCTGAAGGGCGGCCTGGTCCGCGTGCTTTTCATATCGTAAACTTTTGATTGCAAAGGTATATCGGTTCCCTTCTACATCTGTGTAGATAACGGTATCTCCCACGGAAAGTTCCCGGTAGAAATCGTATTGCCCCTTCTGTGTCGTTGCGCCGATCTTCATCGTGCCGTCGTAAATACTTCCGCTAAAACGACAAGGATATTTCGAAGTGTTTCCCCAATCGGCACAGACCGGGAGCACGGACTCATAACGGGGGATCTCAACGATGCCAACAAGGTCCGTCCCGTCAACAGACAGGACGGACATCGTATTATCTCTTCGTTCCTCCGGAACGGCATTTTGCGGCTCCGGGATCAGCGCCTGAAGTGTATCGACATAGTATCGGGACCGTGCTTCGGAACGGTGGATATCCCATCTCCATAAAGCCATCGTTGCGATGGCCCCCACAAGCAGGCACGCGCCAACGAGAGCACAGATCTTTCGGATCACAAAACCTTTCTTTTTCATTGCCGCGATCTCTTTCCTGTGACGCCCAAGACGATCAGCAAGCATCCCGAAACGATCATCACCCAAATATACAGCATGATATTGGACGTATCTCCCGTTTTAGGAGGCTTATCGGGATCCTCCGGATCTGTTGGGGTCCATGTATTCGTCAGGACGAAGGTAGACTCCCGCTCCTCTACCGTGACTGTATATCCCTGCGGCACGTTTCGCTCGACCACCGTCCAGCTCGAACCGTCGTCCTTTGCGGTCCAACTGTATGCCCAGTGGTCTTCTTCCGAAAGGGTCACGGTCTGATAGCTGATCCCATCACAAAATATCTCTACCTCGATGCTTTTCGGACGGTGGTCCCGGCCTTCGTCGCCTCTCCAGAGTTTCAGGACCTTAAACTTTGCCTCTTCGTCCGGATCGACCGGAGGTAAGACCTCCCCTTTGGCATTCACGGAAACTTGATACTGCCAACGGCCATCCTGCCCAAGCCCCGGCAACGGTATGAGAGCGGAGTCGAAGCGGCAACGCAGACCATCCTGTGCGGCCTGACTGACGATCGCCAAATACATCCCCGTACTCAGTGCCTCAAAAAACACCTGACCGTCCTCATTCGTTACGGAAGTATGTTCCGGATCGATATCATAGGCAAGGATATGCGCTTCAAGCGTCGACCGGATCACATCCCATTCGCCTGATGTTTTGATCTCATCCAAAATCAAACCGGAGGTTTCAAAGGGCTGAGTCAACGTATATCTGAGATCTGCAGAGACCTCTGCGATCCTGTATAGCTTTACCTGTACGCCGGAAAACACCGTCCCTCCATGGCGATACGAAACTGTCAGCGAGCACTCATTTTCAGTTATGATCGGCTCAACAGCATCAGAAGTAGAAACAGCCAGCGCATGATAAGGCATCAAGTGGAAACAGAAACAAAGCAAAATAACAAGGATGCCAATTTTTTTATCCATCATCCATATCCCCCCTTGAAGATCATGGTCTTTCTCATCCATGACGATATCCGTTCACTGTTTATGCTCTGCGCTTCCACCATCCTGTTGCTTAGGCTGCTTATCCTTAGGCGGCTCTCTGTACTTTACTAGTAAGTGGATCAGGAATACGAGAAGCATCGGTGCCGCAACAGCCGGTGTCACCAGCATAGGCTCTATACGAAACGCCTCGTTGGAAACATAGAGCACCGGCTTTTCCTTGACCGTCTCGATACGGACTCCCCGCACCAGCAGTCGATGGGTATTGATACCGTAAGGGGTACAGGTGAACAAGGTACAGTAGTCTCCGCCCTCGATGATCTGCAGATCCCTTGTATCGGTAGGCTCTATGATATTGATATGATCGACCTGATAGGTCAGCACCTGATCCAGCACCGTGATCTGGAAGGTATCTCCTATCTCCACCCGGTCCAGATCGGTAAACAGCTTGGAGCTGGGCAGACCTCTGTGGGCTGAGAGTACGCAGTGGGTGTTTTCACCGCCCACAGGCAAGCTGCTGCCCTCCAGATGTCCCACACCTTTGTTCAGGACCTCATGGGAGGTACTGTGATAAACCGGCAGTTCCACACCGATGCGATCGATCTTCAGATAGCCGATCATGCCATTATCAGCGATGGAGAGGGTATCAAAGTAGCCCGGGACCTGATGGTGATCGATGAGCGGGAACGCTGTTCGATACAGCGCCTCGTTGTATGCATGGGCTTTTTCAAAAATAGCCGTATGATCTGCCGGATCCAAATTATCCAGAACGGATTCATAATCCACGATGGCACGGCTTTGGGTCTTGCTGTTCCAAAAGTCACTGATGGCGGGATATAACAGAATGCAGATGCCTGCCAGAAATCCGATCGTCAGGAAGATCGCAGTCTTATGCTTTCTCACAGGCATCTCCTTTCCGTCATCGTTCCCCAGATGGGGGGAGAGGAGATCACCCTCTCCCCCCTTGGGACCCTCTCGGATCAGTCGTTGTAAATGGACATCTTCTTGTTGGTGATCAGGAACACAGCGAAGCCGATGGCCAGCATAGAACCGATGGTGATCAGCCAGAAGGTGCCTTCGCCGCCGGTGGAAGGCAGCTCAACGCCCTTGCTGTTGTGGACCACCGTGTGCGTCAGTTCGTAGACCTTCTCGGTGTGGACACCGTCGGTCTGCTGGATGTCAGCAACGTTGCCGTTCACGTCAGCGAAGATGTTGAAGGAACGGGTGCCGGTGCCTGCGGTGATCTCCACGGGCAGAGTCAGCGCGTTATAACCTGCAGGAGCCTCGACCTCCTTCAGGTAATAGGTACCGGCTTCCAGACCCAGGATCGCCAGCTTACCGTTGACCTGAGAAACAACGTAGTTGTCCTGCTCATTGGTGCCGAGATACTCGTCCAGATAGTCTGCATACAGCTCTCTTGCGTCCAGCATGGCACTGCCGCTGATCGTTTCAGAGGGAGTACCCTTGCTGTCTACCATATAGACGCCCTTGATGTTGGTGGGGATCACATACACAGGGATAGTGCAATCCTTATCCTTGTAGATACGGAACTTTGCGCCGGCCAGGTTGAGGCCCGTCGCGCTGTCGTCCTTCAGCAGGCCGATGCCGTAAACATAGGTCACGACCTCATCAGGAGGCGTGGAGCCGGTCTCGTGGTTGCTGGTCCAGGAAGCATGGGCCTTGTTGAAACGGTTACCGTGGGTGGTAGCGCCAATGGCCGCACCGGGCTCAACGACGGCGTCGTAGGTGACGACGACCTGCACAGGGGAGTCGAACTTGGAAGCCGCGTCATCTTCGAAAGACAGGGAGTAGGAAGTAACATTACCCTCGGTGTCGGTCACGTCGGTCAGCTCGTGGTCCTCCAGCCAGGGGATGGTGATGCGGAACTGGTCGTAGCCCAGATGCACCAGATACCACTGGGCATCGTTACGGTCTCTTTCATCCTCGGGGATATCGTTCCAGCCGTCAGTACAGGTGTCGTCCCCGTCGCCCAGCCACAGCCAGGTACCTTCCTGAGGATCGCCGCCCTGAGACAGATAATAACCTCTGGGCAGCTCCACGCCACCGACAAAGACCTGGATGCTGTTGAACTCAGCCCAGATAGCGTCGCCCTTTTCGTCGTGGACCTGATAATAATTGATCTTCTTGTCGCCCTCGTAGTTGGTAGCGGTGAAGGAGATCTTGTAGGTGACGCTGTCACCGATGTTGGCAGAGTTGGCATCCGCCCAGATGGGATCGCCGTTCTCGTCCACACCGATCTGGATCTGCTTGTCGAAGTCAGGCGCGGGCTCCTGGTTCTTATCGATCACTTCGATGTCAGGCGTGTTGGAGTTGATGGTGACCGTCGTGCCGAGGGTGCTGGTGATGAGGTAGTAGCCGTAATCAAGATCCTCGAACTTGACCACCTCGCCCGTAGCCTTGACAGGAGCCGCACTGGGTGCGTATGTACCGTCTGCCACAAGCTCAGTGAGGTACTTGATGAGCTCAGAATCGTTCACGCCTTCCTTCTTGGCAACGGAACCGGTGTTGGCGTTGTAAGTGAAGAAAGGATTGACAGCCGTTCCGTCAGCACCGAAAAGTGCCTCGAAGAACTGGCTATCCGATGCGATGCTGTACGCAACGGCTTCCGCAGTCTCGCCATCAGCGGCCAGCTTGATGCTTGCGTCGAAGATCTTGTAGACCGTATAGGTCTCATCGATGGTTGCGTTCGTAATGGTGATAGAGCCGGTGTTCTCAGCCGCGAATGCGGTCATGCCAAGAGAGAGGACCAGGACCAGGGCCATCATTAAAGCGAATGATCTTTTCATAACTATTTTCCTTTCTGAATTTGTTTTTTGGAGTCAACGCGTGATCGGCAAGGCGCGTAGATCAGTTTTCACGCCGTTTGCAGGAGGCTTATCCCCGTGACCTCCTTTCGTATCTGCGCCTCAAGCTCGATC
Organism: Oscillospiraceae bacterium; assembly: GCA_017378975.1. Lineage (GTDB taxonomy): Bacteria > Bacillota > Clostridia > Oscillospirales > Oscillospiraceae > Faecousia. The sequence continues at coordinate 24,160 of JAFNXT010000120.1, read as the reverse complement.
CGTATACAAGCGGGCCGAGTACGAGTACCAGTCCGCATAGTATATAAATGGGTGTCCCGATACCGCCGGTGGCTGGCAATTCGAGACCCGTGGGGTCGTTCACTATCTCAACGATACCCACTTGTTCAAAGGGGATCCTGATGGCATCTACCTCTGATGCGATCTCATCGCATTCTTCACACACATCGTTCGTACCGTCGCAGAAGCAGAACCAGTATTTCGTTTCATCCAGACGATACGCCGGAGGCGGATGGAGCTCCTGCAAATAGTACGCCACATGCTCCTGCAGGATGATGCCCTTGGTGACATTGGTCTGGAAGAAAAGCTTTCCATCCGCGTTCGTCACGCCTGTATCGACAAGTCCTCCTTGCGCGTTGTACAGACCAAAGGTCGCACCCGACAGCGGTCTGTTCGTGAGCGCGCAGGTCTTGAACAATTCCAGGGCATAACTCTTGGCGGCGATATTGATATCCGCGTATACTTTTTCTTCACCGGCATCTGTGATATCTTCTCCCCAAAGCGTGATGGTCGCAGAGTTGCTGTACTTGACAGCCCCCGTCAACTGCTCCGGCAGGATCAGAGTCGTATCATAATCGAGGATATAGGTGACCGGCTGGGGACGCAAGATCACGATATCCAACACGTGCACTTTTTTCCCGGACCCATCCGTCTGATCGCCTGTACCGTCGTATGTGACCGTATAGTCGGTGTCCTGCCGCAGTGTCGTTATGTTTCCATTGGCATTCTCTGCCGTGATCACGAGGGAACCGCTTATATACGCCAGCGTATCCGTCATAACGTCATGGATCATCAGCGGCGCACCGTTCGTCAAAACCGCTTTGGCTTCATTGACTGTGATCTTATAGTGGGCGGTATAGCCGTTGAAATCATGGGTCAGCTGTTTTTCGAACAACTCAGGGATGCCGACCGTAGCGTCATCATAGGAAACGCGGACCGAGTTGTTGCCATCGGGCATATAGTAGAGCTGGGCATGGTTGTTCACCTGATAGCCAAGGTGACCGTATTTTTCGATCACAGACAGATCCGTCGTCTTGTAAACGAAAGTGAAGGTCATGTTCTGGGTCTCTGTCCAACACTGGCAAAAACCGTTGGCGGCCCATTCCCCGTCATCTTTTTGGAACCAGTAGTCTCCGCACCCGGTCCAGTGGCAGGTCTCCTCCGTACATTGACAGCGACAGAGCAGATTTATGGTCCGGTTATAGCTGATACCGTTCTCTGTTGCCGTCCATGCATTGTCCCAGGCGAACAGGTCCTCATCCGTAGCATCCTGGATCCGTGGGATCTGGATGGTCGCTCCGTTGTAGGTCGCCATGACCGTGGACAGGTGGGCATCGTTCTGCACACAGCCAACGACCGTGCCATTCTCATCCATCAGTCGCATCTCATCCATGATGAACCAGGAATATTCCGCCCGCTGTCCATCCGGCCTGCCCGGTATGGTCACCTGGATCTCCCAGAGGAATCCACCGCCGGAAGCATCGGATACGAAAGAACCGGTCTTCCCGATCACGGCTTCGATCCCGACGTGAGTGAAATCGCTCCAGCCCCACGCCGTCTGACCGTCCACCGTGACCTTGTTCTCATAGTCGAACGTACCCGGTGTGTTCAACTGTGTCGGAGTGGATGTGTAGTCAACAAGATAGCTCCAGCCTTCGTTGCCTAATTCCAGTTCTCCGCAGTAATCGCAGATGACCGTTTGGGGGATCTTATAAGACCACCCTGTCTCGTCCCATATGAGGTGTGGATCATCCGCCGAAACGTGCCATGCGTGCCAACCGCCCTCCGGGTCGGATACACCGAACGTCAAGCCTCCGGCGATATCCGAAGGGGTATAACTATGGGGCCTGCTCCAATCGCTCAGGACCGTCCGGTCAGTGAGTATGTTTCCCGGGATCTGGGAATCCGCATGTCCGTCGATCCGCACCTTCCATTTGATCTTTCCGGCGTCCCCATCAGGAGAACCCCATTTCGACAAGACCGTTGGGTCCTTCTGCTGGACAGGGGGCTCTACCTTGACGGTGATGAAGCCGTCGAAATCGATGAGGTCATCCTGCTCCTGGAAGGTGATCCCCATGGTCGCGCTGATGGTGATATCACTGCGGCTGTTCATATTTTCGTTGAACACCATGGTGATCGATCCGGTATCGGTCACCACCCAGCTACCAACGTTCGTGCCGTCCTTCAAGGCGAATTCGCCTTCACCGCCCTCCACCATCAATCCATTGGGGATCTGATACTGGTAGGTCCCGGGCAAAAAGCCGTTGGGGCTGGTGAAGCTGACCGTAAGCTTATAGCCGACATTGGCTTGCGCGATGTAATTGCCCTGCGCGTCCTTTGGAAGTTCCATATTGTTATGGTCCAGCAATGTAAAGAAGTAACTGCCGCCATTGGCTTCCAGATAGGGCAAAAGCTCCGTGACCGTTCTCGCTGTCCTCAGGAAGCGTTTGTTTGCCGAAGGTGTGGATGGTGCCGTACCGCCTTCGAAGATATAGACCGCTGGACCGTTGGAGATATCCAGAACATCCTCTTCTACGGGCGCCTGAACGGCGGCCTCTCCCTCTCCCGTGATGCCCCATCCGGTGATGGATGGATCTTCCATGAGCATGACATCCGCGCGGACCGCGTCATCCATGTCGCCCCGGATCACATAGATCGTAGAGGTGTGGACTTCGGCTACGATGCCCACCGTATTATCGTCCAAAAATACGATATCGCCACAGACAGGGACATATCCTCCCACTGAAGCGAATCTTTCATGCTTTTTCCAGAGCTCTGCCATCGACGAGGCGCCGGAGCTGTACGGGTATCCTTCGGGATCCGCGCCTGCATAACTAAGACAGAACGACACGAACATCGCCGACCAGTCGTTGTAAGGAGCACCATACCATGCGCCATACCTTGTATACCCGCGTCGTACGCCATCGTCGCTTGCTTCAAAATTCAGCCTGCTCTCGGTATACCCCACCTGCGTCCTGGCGATACCGACCAGATCCTCACGGAGGATACCGGTATAGGGATAGTCAGCAAACATATTCTGCCAATCCAACGCGGTTTCCGTATCCGCATCGGGATCGGAATAGCAACCTGTATCATGGATATGCTCCTGCTGTCCGCAGATCGGGACGCCATCTGCCAGACACGCTTCGGTATGTCGATGTTCCTTATGACCGCAGGACGCGTCGTTTACGATCGTGATCCCCGTCATTCGCAGATTCCATGCAGTGACAAGCGCAACGACCAGTGACAGCGCTGTCAGGATCATCACAGCATACTGCCACCGTCGTTTTTCAGTTTTCAATTGTAACAGATACTGTTCAATAAAACTCATAAACGCTTGTCCTCTTGATAAAGACACTTCTTGTTAAAAAAAATGGATACGTTTGAAGGGCCATACCCTGAAGAAGACCTTTCCAACGACCTGATCTTTGGGGATACATCCGATCAGAGAGTTGCGTGAATCCACAGAGCTTTCCCGCATATCCCCCACCACGAAAAACTGCTCCGGAGGCACTTGTAAGGGAAACTCCAAGTCACATTCTCCGAAAGCCTTCTGCTCCACATAAGGTTCTTCCAGCTTCTCACCGTTGAGATAGATGGTGCCGTCGGTATCGATCTCGATCCAGTCGCCGGGGATACCGATCACCCGTTTGATCAGAAGCTTGTTGTTCCAAGTAAAGCCGCAGAGTTCCCCTCGCTGGAAGCGGGGCGTTTTGGCAAGCAGAACGATATCTCCGTTTGATAACGTCGGCTCCATGCTGGTCCCCTCGATCTGAAGAACGGGTAATATGAGCGTTGCGATCAGCACGGCAACAGCCGCCACGATCGTCAACACATATACCGTTCCGCCCAGCGCTTTGTTATAGGCTTTTCGACGACGGTACCGCTTCCGTTCCGTTTCGACCTGACTTTTCGTAGGAAGAGAAACTTCCTTTTTCTTTCTGTGTAACATACTCATCATCGCCTATATCGCAGGATCCCGATCTACCTATGGTCTTTCGCCTTGGAAACGATCTCGGCCGCTTCCGCCCGTGCCTGTGCGAGGATCCTCTGTCGCTCCGCTTCGGTCTCTTCACGGATCGCTTTGATCTCTTCCAGATATTGCTCCGCGGCACTCTGCGCGCTGCGGAAGCAATCGTTGATCTCAAGGGCCGCCTCGGCGATATTACCGACATTGCTCAAACGAAGCCGTTTATCTTCCAATCCCCGTTCCAATTCCTGATTTTGTTCAGTCAGTTTATCGACCTGCAACTGGTACTGGTAGATGATATCGATCAGCTGTGATCTGCTCAGTCGTTTAAATTCCTTATCCGTCATGCGCCGGACCGCCCTTCAAAGTGATCTCCATTCCTTACCTGTATCATATCACATACGTTCTTACAAACCTCTTACAAACCGGGGGATCTCCGATCATCTTTCACAGATCCTTACTTTTCCGCGGGACCGGGTCAAAACCGTCCCCACCATCCCACGCCTCCGATCATGCGGAGCAACAAACGCCGCGACCCACATGACCGGAAACGAGGGGACGGGATACAGGACCTGATGATCCAGTATCACTGCGACCGTGACAAGCAGGACGATCAGCCCCCGGTCTGTACTATGTGCCTTTTCTGATCTCACGATGATGATCGTGACGAATGGACGATTTTATAGCAACAGATGTCAAGCAGAAAAACAAGCAGTATTTACCATATGGACCGTCCACCAACCACGAGCTCCTCCCTCATATCCCATGACCGGGATCTTTGTGACGATCTCGTCTCCCCTCCCACAGATCTTTCTTCAGAGTTCTTCGCACACACCGCAGACGATCAGAAATACGACGAACACAGCAGGCCCCGCGAGCTGAGCGATCAGCGATCCCACGCCATGACCTTTACGGCGCAGGGCAACGGACGCGGCGATGCACATCACCGAAAACCAGGGAAGGAAATACAGGACCTGCAAGTAAAACTCCGGACCGCCACCATTGAGATCTGCCAGCATCGCCGCCACCGAAACGAATGGGATGAACACGAAGCAGATCGCAACATTCAAAATAACGGAAACGATATCCACCGCTTTACGCTGTGATCCTTCTTCTCTTTTCACGAAAACAATGACCGCGGCAAGGGCCAGCAGCGCAATGAGCAGCGTCGGCAATACGATCGCACTGCTGAAATAGGATATGTGCGAGAAAACGAATGAATTTTCGATCGGTGTCGGATATTCAAAGCTTACAAGCTTTACACCGTGTGCCGACAAGGTCTCTTCATCGGAATACTCCTGTTCCTCTGCATCATAATAATAGATCTCCGGCCTAAAAGCCTCCTCATCAAAATAATCGTACTGGGGATCGCCCATCAAATAGTCCGCATAGAAATTCGTCCATAATTCAATACGGGTATCGGCATCCTTTTGGAGTGTGTAGACCACGCCCCCGTCTTCCATATCCCCGGCCTGACCGACATACATGCGGGTCTTGGTATCGGCATATCCATCGTTCCCAATATAACGGGCCGTGTAGACATCTTTGATCGTCACAGTTTCGCCGTTGCATTCGTATGTGATCGAAAAAGGGAATCTACCTTCGGTAACGGTCGGCTTTTTTGCTATACTGCTGATGACGGAATAGGCCGCTGTTACCAAGATCGCCACGACAAGGATGATGGCAGGCAAACGCGATCGTTTGGATCTCATGATCTTATCCCCTTCCTGCAAGGTCAAAAAACCAATGTATCTACCTTATCAAGCAACACCGCAAGCATTTCCTTGCATCTTGCGATCTTGGCGGGACTATCTGCCTCTTCAGGGCGGCGGATCGCGCGGCGAAGCATACGGGTGTAGCCGATGACCATGGCTTTTTCTGCCACGCTTTGGCACACAGCCTCATCCTCCGTACCCAGATACATCTTGAGGGCGGTCTTCCAGAACCTTCCGGCGGTCTCAAAGCTGTAGCCAAAGAAATCCATCATATTCTGATGATCAAGCTCAGAATATCCTACGAAGGCATTGAACATGGAACCAAGCTCAAATACAGGATGTCCCATACACAGAGTATCCATATCGATGAGCAAAGGCTCTCCGTTTTGTACCATGATGTTATTGGTGTGATAGTCACCGTGCATCAGCGTGTTCTGCTTGGGGACGGCTTCGATCAAAGCACGAAGCTTTTTGCCCTGCTCTTCGGGGATGTGGGCGGAAACGAACCGAGCCCAGCTAAGGGCCGTTTCCTTCATATCGGGGACTTCCCCGTCTTCCACCTTGATAGCATGGATGCTCTTGAGCATATCGATGTAATACTTGGCTGCAAGGGACATATCCTCCGGATCTCTACGGATCAGCTTGGTGACACTGGTGGCATTCAAAAGCTCAGTCACCGTACCGTAGCCATCGCCCACACGGACGATACCGTAAGGGATCGCGGTATTGATGCCAAGAACGAACGCGCGTCTTGCGTTTTCACGCTCCTGCTTGATCTCGGGCAGGGCATCCTTCGCAAAATAGGTCTTGAGGATAGTCTCATCATCGTAGCGATAAACAGCACCGTTGGCGCCCTTGGCGATAAACTCACAGCCCTCGACGCTCATCCTCTGATATGCCTTTTCGACCGTGATCATATCGGTAAAGCCGGTCATGTCCAAAACCTCGTAAACATCCGATGCCACATTGATGATCGCAAGCCTGGGTTCTTCCTTTCTGAGCCGCAAGATCACACGCAAGCCCGCAGAAGAAATGTATTCGAGCTTATCGGCATCCACCACGGTATGCTTTCCGGGGTTATCGTTTTTGATGCCGAAGATCTTCCCTTCCGCTTCGGCCGCGTTGGAAGCATCGATCCTTCCTTCCACAGCGATATACAAAATGTCTTTGTCTACACGATAGGTGATATCCATTGGTTCATTCTCCTTTTCCAAACACGAGCTCTGTAAGCGTTTTGTATTCAAGCCAGGCCGAAGTGTCAGACAGGCGCGCGGTCGATCTGAGGATCGACCGGTAGTACCAGGCCTGCTCGGCAACATCCTTTTGATTGAATCGTTGCCACATCTGTACGCCCTCCACCTTGATATCACGGTAGATCGAGCGCATATTGGCGAGCTTATCGCCCAGCCATACCATCAGCACGGCGACATCGTCTGTGTTTTCCAGCACCCTGAGAGATTCCTCCTTACGGATACGCCAGGTCGTCGCAGGCGGCAGATCGGCCCGCTTATCTTCGGTCTCAGACGCGACGAGCTGACGTACACGCTTTCCAAATCTCTCTTCGATCTCTTCGATCGTGATGCCCGCGTCCTCCACCACATCGTGCAGAGCGGCCGCGGCGATCAAGTCCTGATCATCCGTCATCGTGCCAACGATGACGGCCGCTTCCATTGGATGCAGGATGTACGGGGACTCGCTTTTTTTGCGACGCATCCCGTCGTGCGCTTTCACCGCAAATACGATCGCTTCACTTACAAGTTCCATTATTCGATCACCAAAATATCGGCAAAGCCGGTCATCTCAAAGACTTCCATGACCTCTTCGCAAACGTTGATCACCTTCATGGAGCCGACCTTCTGCATCTTCTTCTGTGTCGCAAGCAGGACACGAAGTCCCGCGCTGGAGATGTACTCCATGCCCTTCACATCAAGAACAAGATGCTTGGTGTCCGCGATATCCGTATTGATGGTCTTATCAAGCGCGGGAGCTGTGATCGTATCGAGCCTACCCACGATCTCGATGATGGTCTGTTCCTGTTTTTTCTTGATCTCGATCGTCATGTCCGCAGATCTCCTTTAAATTTTTTTGATCATAGTCAGGATGTTCTCGCCGTTTTCAAAAGCGTAGTCCAGTGAATCCATGGTCTTCTTGGCGATAAAGATACCAAGTCCGCCGACCTCTCGCTCTTCAGCCGAGAGCGTGATATCCGGATCCGGTTTCTTCAGCGGATCGAAGGGGATACCTTTATCCGTCATGCGGAACGTGATGGTGCGGCGCTCCTCATCGAAGCCGATGCGAAGCGTCATATCACCAACGCCTTCCGGGTAGGCATAGCGAGCAACATTGACGAACACTTCCTCGATGGCGACACAGATCGCCGTTTGGATCTTCATGGGACAGCCAAAGCCTTCGAGCGTTCCCTCTACGAAGCTCAGTACGTCAGACAGCGCCCCGGTGGTCGCCGGGAATGTTTTATCCGTCATATGCTCACCTCCTTTTTTCGGTCTATAATCAAGCATCAGCATGGTGATATCATCAAACTGCGGCGCTTCGCCCACGAAGTTATCGATATCCGCCTTCAGGGCCGGCAAAAGCTTCGTCGCTTCCACGGACGCGTTTCGGTCCATGAAGGCCAGGAGCCGTTCTTCACCGTAAAGCTCGTTCCTGACGCTTGTCGCTTCAGGCACACCGTCGGTATAGAGGAACAGCCTGTCACCGGGGCTGAGCGTCAGCTCTCCGACACGGTAACGGACCCCCTCCATCCCTCCAAGCACGAATCCAGCCCGGGTCCTCAGGTATTCGAACGAACCGTCCGCGCGTTTGAGCATGGGCGGATTGTGACCTGCATTGGCAAACCGCACATGGCCGGTAGTCAGATCCAGGATGCCCATCCAGGCCGTTACGAACATGCCCGATTCGTTGTTCTCACAAAGCTTTTCATTCGCCGCTGTAAAGATATCGTTTACAGCCATCCCGCTTTCCGCCAGAGCCTTGATGATCGTTTTGGCAGTCATCATGAACATCGCCGCGGGGATCCCCTTGCCGGATACGTCGGCCGCCAGAAACGCCACCGTCGTATCGCTCAGCTTATAGAAATCGTAGAAATCTCCACCGACCTCTTTCGCTGCGATCATCTGGGCATAGATGCTGTGATCATCATCATCCGGGAAGTTGGTCGGAAGCGCGGAAAGCTGGATCTGCTTGGCATATTCCAGTTCTTTATCGATACGGGCCGCCGCTTCAGCGATATACCGCTTCAATGTGGTGACTGTGGAATTGATATCATCCGACAGGGAAGCGAACTCCTCGTTGGAGCGCACATCGACCGTCACGCTCAGGTCACCATCCGTGATCCGGCCAAGGGTGGCATTGATTTTCCTCATATTATCGATGATCACGCGCTTGATCAGTATGTAGATGAAGACGAAGAGGGTGGCGAAGATCAGCACCTGCATAAAAATGCTTGTCAGCATCGAAGCGTCACGCATGAACATCGCCTCGGCCTGCGGCATGGCCGCGATCAGACAGTAGCCCTCGACGAACTTGAACACATACATATATTCTGCGCTCCGCCCATCCACACCGTCCACGATATCCGCCCTGTAGAGCGTGGTGGCGGTTTTCCTCTGGGCCATCTCCTCCGGCGGGATGATGCCGATGGAAGAGATATGCTCCCCTGCCCATCCGCCGTCTATGACCATGCAGAGCTTTTCATCAAGGACCACGACAAAGCCGTTGGTACCGACATGGCGGTTCTTGGTGACATCGATGACGAACCCGTTGAGCATCTTATGGAATTGCCCGGGATCGTGACCCACCTGGATGAAGCCGCCCTCCGTGAGATTCACAGCCGCATATTTTCTCCATACAGACCCATCCTTGCCTCTGGGTGAATAATCCTGTACGAAAGAATCCTGGACCTTCAGCTTATCCACGAATTCCTTGGATTGCGCCTTGCTGTTCATATCATAGCTGTTGATGACATCTGCTTCCGTGGAATTTGTGATCATGCCATCAGAGGCAACGACATTGATCTCCTTGATGTCGTATTTTTCCGTAAGACCGGACAGTGAGACCGTCGGGTCATTCTCGTATTCCCGTTTGACCTGTTCCGCGATCTGAAGAAGCTGGTAGTTTGATCGCTCTCTTACCGATGCCTCGACATCGTTGATCGCCACAGTGAACAATTCCTGTGTTTCGATCTGGGCCATCCCATTCTGGAGGATGAGGGTAAAGGTACTGGTGACGAGATAGGCGACCACGATGCAACTGAGAAGCCTTCGTTGGAACGTATGGGCGATCCCCTCAGCGGTCTTCTTTCTGAAAAAGCGCTCATGGCTGAAAAGAGAGACCAGGATGATCGCCAGACCTACCGCCACAGAGTTGCCCAGCATCATGGGAGCCGTGGCGCCCTTGACGAATTCAAAGGCATAGGAAGCGTCACCCATATTGGTCAGGAATATCAGGATCATATGGATGACTTCGCACACCACGGCGATACAGATGCCATAGCCCCAGGTAGGCTTTTTGTCATCAAACATCAGCTTCCGCAACCCTGCGGCCATAACGCCCGCGAGGATGGTCGCGATGGTACAAGCCACCCGGGTATAGGTGCCAGCGCCCCAGTATACGGAGACCCAGCGATAAATGCCGCCGATCAGGCCGGAGATGATGCCTGCAGGCGCTCCGAAAATGAGTCCGGCAGACAAAGGCGCGGCATCACGCACATTGACGACGGTGCCAAGCCAGTCCACGCCATAACTTGACGCGAAGGCAGAAACACCGCCAAAGAGGATGCCGATGACCACCTGCTTTGCCATGTAAGGCAATTTCTTCACGGCAGTATACTTATCTGCCAAATAGACCCCAAGAACAAGGGCACAGTTCAAAAGGACCGGGATGATCAGTCTCATCCGTCCACCTCCTTAAATGATCGACCTGACCAGCGCCTGGACGGCCTCTGACAGGAAATCGCCAACGACACCGACAGCCAACAGCAGTATCATATACAGGAGCATACTGCCACGGCTGATGGAATCCCTTGTAATGCTGTAGTAGAAATTGAACTGCCCCTGCAAATTATTTTCCCGGCTTTGGACCCATTGATAGGTGATGACATCATCGCACTGAAGTTCTTTCGGCAGATAGTCTCTGTACAGAGCTTCCTCCAATCGCCGGATCCGGTAACAATTGCTGTCGTTGAGTTCGTAGTTTTCATGGACTGAGATGGTGATGACCGCTTTCTTCAGTCTTTGCCGGTGGAACATACCGATGCGGGTGATCTCCTCCGGCAAAAGCCTCGATTCGTTGATGCGGATCGAATAGCCATACTTCTCCGACACGACCGGTGTCGTGATCAGGTCACGCAGACGTTCCATCACATTCCTCACATCGACGCGGGGCCTGAATATCGCATCCAAAGATCTGTGCGGCATACGCCAAATGAAATAGGCCTCATCATTGTCAAAATACGGTCGTATCGCCTGCAGATCGATACGGATCAGGGTCCCGTTGGATAAGGGCTCCGCTTGGAAGCCCGTGGTGCTGATATGCACGATATCCACAGTCTTTCCGTTATAGGCGATCTCTGATGTGTACTGATTCTTCTTATAGTCCACGATACAGGCGGTACTGAATATGGCCTGAAGTACCTTCGTATCCCCAAAGGACAGCGACACATCTTCGAGCTCTTCGTCCGAAACGGTGAATGGCACATACACATTCAACGACTTGCTCGACTGGATGCCCCGTATGTGGATAGCGATATCTACGAAGCTTTTGCCCATGGGGTCCAGCCAGTCGTTGATGTGGATCGTGCTCGTGTCCTCACCGTCGACCCAGACGGCCCAACCGTCATCGGCAAATTTTCTATGTTTTTTGGGCATTCCGATCCCCCTTACGTTAAGAGCCCCTTTCCGGCTGTTCCACAGTTATGTCGTTCCCGTCCGGCCCGGGACGGACTGCCCGGCCAACGTCGACCGGTCTTTGCATCAAAGTCACACGTACAGAAAGATATCCTTCGTATCCCCTATGGGCCAGCCGCGCGATCACACACGGGAGCTTGCGCTTTTCTTCCCCAATCTGTCCAGTCCGAAGAACGCGAAGCCCACCGCAGCAAAAGCCGCAGAAAGGATACCGATCCACATAAGGACACCGGAAACGCCCTGCGTATCAAGGTTTACAAAGAAGTAAGGGTAGATGAGGGGCGTGGTCGTCGTGGGGATCAGGATAGAAGCGTCAAACTTCAAAATGATCGCCTGGATAAGCAGGAAGATCACATAAGCCAGCGGGAACGCGATGGAAGCGATGGGATAATACCACTTCGCCTTTTTGCGCTCATAGAACAGGAACCAGTCCGCGATGTACAGGATGGGAAGGACGACATGGAAGCACAGGCTGCCCACACGCCAGTTGGCCTGAGGATCACGGCCTTCCGCGCCGGCGAGCATGATATTGAAAACGAGGAAGGTCAAAAGGATCCCGAGCATCCCGATGAACTTCAGCATCGGCACAGCGGAAACATAGCTGTCTTCTTTTTTCTTTGCCGTTTGGATCAGCGCGGTGACCATGACACCGATACACAGGAAATTGCTGATGTTGGTGAAGTGGACATAGAAATCCCAACGGATCATATCGATGTTATCGAAGATCCCAAGGCTCGCAACGAGCCCCACGAACCCCAACGTCGTGTAGATGGTTTGATAGATCAATTGTGCTGTTCTGTTTTTGATCATGACGATCACCCTTTCAAATGTTTTTCTATTATATTCTAATTTGCCGTAGCGGCAAATCAAAACCTTAGCATCCGATGTGCCGCGTATTGCCGTTTCACGATCTTGGAATCCGACCGATGGAACGGTGCCGGACCTTCGAACTCGGTATCTCCGATCGTCATATCCGCACGGATCGCGGAATCGTAGACCGATCTGCCGATGAACGGGATCTTGAGTTTCGCCAAAGGCGTCAGGAACCTTGCGTGATACTCCACCTCGGCCGCAAAAGAAAATACCGATGTGTTGCCCGTGTGGGTGGCAAGGATCGCCGCGGCTTCATGCTCCGTTGGCCCTTCCCCGTCTTCAAAGTATATGTTTTCATCGTCACAAACCACACGCCCTGCCGCACGGTTCAACTCTTCGATAAAGCGCGGGATCCTCGCCCGCTTGCCGGAGTTTTTACACAAAACGCTCTGCCGCACGATCTCTTTATAATGCTCCGGCACTGCTAAGCGCCCATCCTCCGCCAACGAAGCGATATACCTCGTGTATATACCGGCCACAAGGTAGGCCCCCTGGGACTGCGGATCTTGGAAGTAATTTTTTAGTGCTTTGTGGTGGCGTTGCCCCTTTCGAACCACTACACGGTCGATCTCAACATCCAGCTTCCTTCTGTTTTCATCGGTGGGGTCAGCAAGGCAATCGAGCAGGATCCGGTGATCGAAGGAGATAAAGGAGATCGTCACGCCCGGCGTATCACCGTCGGCGGGAGGACCGGCTTTGGCATCATGCTCCTGCTCTCTGAGCTTCAAAAGACCGTATGTATGCGCCTCTTCGTTTGGGACGGCATACAAAAACCAGTCGTCATAAAAATGACTGCACGCCAACCGTTCCCCACCCGTACCCGGAAAATCAAAAATACCCTTCGATGCCAGTATGTCCGCGACCGACCTGTTGACCATGAAAAATCCGTCCGTGGTCCTGACGATATCTGACTCATCGATACACATATCACAGAGCGATCGCCTGAAAAGATCAGGTATGTTCCTGTCCGCCATTTGCTTCCACCTCCGAACGATAAAATGCCCAGCTTATCCTTTGCTTTAGTATAACATCGATGGTATGACAAACTTCTTACAAACACGAGACCCAAACGAAACAAAAAGGGAACGTTGCACAATACGCGCAACGCTCCCTCTGACCGGCAGACTTATTTCGTTTTCTTTTCCCACAGTGCCCCGCAGGTCTTTTCTGCCCAACTGTACTGTGTCATATACTCCCCTCGGAATTCGGGTCTTCCATTTTTCAGGTATGCGTAATAGTCGCAGTCCAGCTTTTCCGGGTCGATGGAGTAGAAATAATTATTTCGCTCAAAGATCTCCTCCGCCCCTGCCGATCCAAGAGACCGGCGCAGATCCCGGAACAACTGGTGGATGTAATTCTGGTTCTTTTGATCTTCATCATTTTCCCAAAGGGCGACACCTATTTCCGCCACCGTGACACCGGCACCGTTTCGGTCCACCAAAAAGGCAAACAACTCCTTCGTTTTGGAACGTTTGAAGGGCAGCTTTTCTCCCTTGGCATAGACCTCGAAATTACCGAAGCATTTGACTGTCAGCAGCTTTTGTTTTTGCCGGACCCCTTTGATGTTATCGATCTCGGCCTGCACATCCCTGGCCGATATGGGTTTCATCAAATAACCGGACGCATGGAGCTTGAAAGCCGGGATCGCGTATTCCTCATAGCCGGTACAAAACACGATCTTGCAGTCCGGACGAGACCCGAGGATCTTCTCGGCAAGGGCAAGCCCGCCCATACCACGCATATTGATATCCAGAAAGGCGATATCGACGGGTCCGCATTTAATATAGCCGAGGGCATCCTCGCAGGAAGTAAAATCCGCAACGGAAGTGATATCGGCAGACGCTTTGATGGCCTTCGTCAGGGCCCCCAGCATCAAGGGTTCATCATCTACAGCGATCGCGATCATTTTCTGCCCTCCTTCGGTATTTTGATCAGGACTTTCGTACCGACGCCCGGTGTGCTTTCGATCTCAAGCGTTCCGCCGACCATCACCTTCAGACGATCGCGAATATTGCGGATCCCGATGTGTTTCTTCTCATCAAGCAGTTTGCTCGTATCGAAGCCTACGCCGTCATCCTCCACAGAAATGCAATAGTCCGTATCCGTTTCATAGGAGACCACCCGAATGGAGCCGCCTTTTTGCAGCTTCATCAATCCGTGTTTGATCGCGTTCTCAACGATCGGCTGGACCGTGAGTGCCGGCAAGCAGAAATCTACGGATCTCATCTCAAAGGAAAACGTCATATCCGGGAAACGAACGTTTTCGATATTGATATAATGGTGGACGTGCTCCATTTCCTTCGACATCAGGATCGGTCTCGGATTATCCAATTCGCCAAAATTACCACGCAGGTATTTGGCGAAATCGTGGACGAGCTCTCCGGCCTTTTGCGGATCCAATTCGCAAAGCTGTTCGATGCTCCCAAGGGTATTATAGATGAAATGCGGTCGGATCTGGCTCATCATCGTCGAGATACGGCTTTCAGCCAACTGGGCGTTCAAAGCGATCTTTTCCGTTTCCAGTTCCTTTGCTTTGGCAAGGGCATTGATGTTATTCGGTATGATCTTGAGGACCATCACCATGGCAACGACGAAGAAAACGACAAAAACGTATTTGGAAGAGACCCCGGTGCTCCAGACACCAAGGTCGACCATGACCACATCGACCCCAAACGAGAGGAGCGGCAGGAGCGAAAAGATGTAGACCAAACGCACTTTCCCTTTTCCCGCAAAGAACTCTTTTACCAGGCACCCCAGCAGGATGACGTTCGCCAGTACTTGCGTGGCTGCCCAATACGGCCATGTATCGAAAAAGAGCACATCCGTGAAGACAGGCAAGAGCAAGAGCATCGCGTCGACCGACCCCAGAATGCTGACCGTCACCACGCCGATCGGCTTCGTCCCCTTCAGCAGATACACGAGCGCCATCGAAAGGAACAGCATATAGAACATCATGGAGCACCCTAACAGCGTCGTATTGGAAACGATCGACTCGCTCCAGAACGAAACGCCGTCCGCACTGTAAGACAGGTACGCGCCGGCGAACAAGATCACGCTGCCGAGCACCCAGATGATCTTACTGTTCTTGATATGTATCAGGGTCGAGAACAAAGCGGTTCCCAACAACAGAAGGGAGACCATAACGAAGAAAAGACCAATATCTCTTTGGGTCCCTCCCCGGTCCAGTGCGCTTTTTTCAAAATCAAGACCTGACCAAAAAGCCATATTGGACAGCAGCTCATCGATCGCGGTCTCATTTCCGAAGACATGAGGATTATGGACCAGGATCTCCACCGGCTCTTCGCTCTGGCTTCTTAAAAGATACGCGACCCAACCCACGCCACATGCGGAATCCCCAAACAAAGGATTTTCCATATCGACCGTATAAGGTCCGTTTTCGCTTTCGTACACGGTCAGGCTGATATGGTCCGTATAAAACGCGACAGGCATATCCCCACTATAAATACCCACATACTCGCCATCCGGGGCCAGCATATGGAAGTTGCCCCGCAGCGTCACATCTCCCTCCGTCGCCGGGATGTGGGCCCCCTTTACGATCTTCTGCCAGGGACCATCGCCAATACGATACTCACCGTCAAAATACAACTGCGCGACAAGCGCCGTTTCAGCCTGATTACTGGTCGCATTGCCGTGCCACAGCAAAATGGCGGCTGAAAGCAATAATAACAGGACACCTGCGATCGTCAGGGTCGACATACTGAAAAGACGAAACTTCGTTTCTTTTACGCTCATCATCTCAACTCCTTTGGAAGATCCATTACACGTTCCATATCGACCGATGTGACCGGTCATCGTGCGCCTCTATGGCCGGTGATATATGCAGCTTCGTTTTCCGTCACATATGTAGTACCGGAACAGATCTTTCCGGCCACTTCCATGACCTCCTCTTCTGTGAAGGCCATCCCCATCCGCTCCGCCTCTCTGCGCCAGACCGTCTCATCATAGACATCTCCATGCCGACTCACAGCCTCCAGCAGACGGAGGGTCCCCTCCCGTCCGCAGATCATATCGTAAAGAGAGCTGATGCCCCAGCAGTGGCTGCGCTCCACCAGTCCGGAGGCGAACTGGGCATGGATCACCGCCCGGATATCATAAGGGACCTGCCGGAGCCGGACGGTGAACTGGCCATCTTCTGCCCAAAGGAGCGCATAAGCACTCAGCCAGCTACCATCCTGCGGCACCCCCACCGAGCCGGGGTTGACGATGGTCTTGCCCTCCCGACGAGCCACATATTGCCGGTGGCTGTGGCCCGTCAACAGGAGCCTGGTCTCCATACCATCGAACACCTGCCCGATCAGAGCGTCCCCCTTTTCAAAACAAAGCCTGTCATCCTCTTTGAACGCATGGGCGACCTCCACAGACATACCGCCGATCCGGATCGTATCGAAACAGCCCAGCGCCCCGAAAAACGCCAGATCCTCCGGCCGGAGCTGTTCAAAGGTATACAGCAAGGATCCGGACTTGGACCCGGGCCGGAAGGATACGCTCCCCTGTTCGCATTCCAGCATATACCGTTCCCGGTTCCCCCGCAGACAGACGGTGGGATACCGGTCCCGGATCTCATACAGCAGATCCAAGGTCTCCCTCGTCTGTGCCAGATCCGATACATAGTCCCCAAGAAAAACGAACCTATCCGCTCCATGCCGGAGCGCGTCTTCATAACAGGCCTTGAAAGCACGGTGATTGGAATGGATATCCGACATCACTGCCACCGTGTGTTTATCCATCGTCCACCCTCCCCCACATACGAAAGCGACACCGACCGGATCCCCAGACCCTATCCTTCAGGCATCACGCAGACCACTTCCCCATCCTTCTCGAACCACAGCGGCAGATCCGACGGGTTCCTGATCTCATCCTCCCGGATCACAGCCATCCGCATGGCCTTCAGATAGCGGACCAATTCGATGTTGGTCATGGAGAGGATATCCTCATCCTCCGCCACCCGTTTCAAAACGGACTCCATATGATCCCACATATCCTCCACGTCCAGATCATAGGTATGCCCCACGATCTGACACAGGGCCAGTTCCTCCTCCGTGTGGAAGAACCCCTCCACGAAATCCCGAAAACCGGGCATGACGTGATAAGTACCGGCAGACCAGTGATAATAGTCCTCCGGCGGCGCGTAGCAGTACCGCTCCTCCGCGTTCCGGGCATACTCGAAGCCGCACCGCTTGGCGCAGGCTACCACCTCAGGCCCCCAATGATGGAAGGGTCCACCGAAGCCCAGCACCGGAAGCCCCGTCAGCCGCTCCAAATTCTCCTTGTCCTTCGCCATCTCCTCCATGATCTGGGCTTCCGTCAGGGAGCTCAGATACGGATGGGTCAGCGTATGGCTGGCCACTTCGTGTCCCCGATACAGCTCCGCCACCGCACTGATGGGCAACCGCTTCACGACCATCCCATTGGGATGGATCCACTCGAACTCCGTTTCCATCAGCCCGGAGTTCAGGTTGAAGGTGCCCTTCAGACCGTACTTGTCCATCAGCGCCACGAACCGGACATCCTGTAACACGCCGTCATCATAGGTGATATTGAACGCTTTCCGTTTCCCACCGGGATATAGCTTTTTGATCATTTTATTGACCTCGATCCTGTACAAAGCTTTTCGAACTCAGCTCCCCATGTTTCTGTGATCCTCATGGTTTTTTCATATTCTATCACAGATGATCACAAATAAAAAGATTTTTCTGGATCTGTCTCTTACAAAAGAAAACGAAGACGCGCCGCACCTCACACGATGCGGCACGTCCAGCCTGTCATTTCTTATCCAACGCTTCGTTGATCTCCTTCTCGTCCTTCTTCATGCCCCACAGACATGCCCCGTAGACCACAGCGTAGATCACCGGGAACGGCACCAGCACAGGGATCAGATCCGCAACGCCTTTGACGTAGCCACACAGCAGGACCGCCGCCACCGTGATGCCCAGACATCCCACGCAATGGACCCCAAGCGCCACCGGGAGGGGCAGTTCCTTCTTCCCAAAGTACATCACACCGGAAAGGACCCCGTACAGCGCCGAAGCAACGACCCACACCAACAGCTCCCGGGTCGCTTCATTGAAACCTCCGATCAGCGTCATACAAACCACCGTGATCGGGGATCCGAAACCCATACCGATGACTGCGTTCCAAAAAACAGACTTTTTCATATCATTACCTCCTAGATCTTGTCTTTGAATTCTTTGAAGTACTTCCGGGACACCGTCAGGACCTCCTTGCGGTCCTTCAGCTTGATGCGGTAATTCCCACTGAACTCCGCCTGGATCGACTTGACGCGATCGATGTTGACGATCACGCTTTTGCTGATCTGAGCGAAGGGATAGGCCGCCAGTAGCTCTTTCAGCTCATACAGCTTCTGCTTGGCCTCGAAGGTCTCTTGTCTGGTGCAGACATACACCCGGCTGTCCCGGACCTCCAGATAGACGATCTGACTGGGGTCGACGATGTACTGTTCCTCTTCCCGATACAGAAGCAGCTTCCCGCTGTTCTTCTTCCCCAGGAACTGTAACAGTGCCAAAACTTCCTCCCCTGCCACATCGCCCCGGATGATGACCTCCGTCTCCTGCGACTGGGTCGGTTCTAATGTGACTTTCATATGCGCATCTCCTTTCCTTGTGACAACATCATAACACAGATCCCCGGATCTGTCACAGCAACTTCATCAAGTGGTATCAGATCGGCACTAAGTGGTCGAAAGGCTGACCTGAAAGGAAACGGGCGATCCGCCAAGGCGCAAAAAACCGGTGGGGCGTATCGAAGCACGCCCCACCGGGACCGATGATACTCATATCCCAAGAGCACATCGCAAAAACGCCACGACCCGTTCCCGGTATCGCCCCACCATGATCTGCTCCTGCACATCATCGTAAATGTTGTTCCCGGCTTCCGTGAAATAGGTCCCTGTGTTCCTGTTCACAGACAACTGATCCAGCGGCCAGCCCGGATGCCGATGGTCCGAGGGCCGGTCCACCATATAGAAAGCCGCCGCCTTCCCCTGCTCGTCAAGGAACGTCGAGATCTGTCCATCCCGATACACAGCGATGCCGTCCACATAATAGGCCAGCACCCTGCCGCCCAGAGAGCGCACCAGCTCCGAATAATAGGCGATCATCCGCGCATCATCCAACCGCTCCCCACGGGGCGAGCGGATATGGAGCCCCGGTTGCCGGGGATCGTCCATGGGCAAGCTGTCAAAATAGAGCCCGGAATCGTTGCATATCACCCGGTCGCAGAACCGTCCATAGAACGCCGCCTTGATCCAGGCATTCTCCCGAGGGTCGTCCCCTGTCTCCTCCGGCTCCTCCGTGATGCCCAGATCCGCCAGAGTCACGAATTCGATACCACAGTCCGGGAGAAAGTCCCGGAACCTGCCCACCTTAGCGGGGTTGGTGGTCCCGATCAACACTCTCATTGGGCAGTACCGAAGAAGACCTTATCAAAGAACTTCTTGGTCTCCTGATCGCCCAACTGTTTCTTGAACACATCCGTGGAGATACCGCCCTTCCCGATCAGGCCGTCGGTGTACTCCATTGTGATCTCGATCTTTTTCGCCTGCTGTTCCTCCGTCAGCACAGGGAAACTGTCCCCATGCTCCAGATACACATGGAGGCTGTCAAGAAGCATCCCCTTCAGGTCCTCGTCCGCCTTACGGTCTGCCCCCTTGTAAGCGGTGACGGTGAGCAGATGCTCGTACCACGCCGGGCTGGTGGTGATATCCTCCAGATAGGCGTAGTCCTCATGGAGCGTCTGCAGATCCCGCAAGAGAGCCATATAGGCATCATCCTTCTGCTCCACCACATCGTAGAACTCCAGATACGCCTTTCTGTTGGAAAGGATGTACATATAGTCTGCCGACAGCAGAGGCAAATTCTTGTCCCGCGGCGTGATCACCACGGTGGCCATCTGCATGACGCCCATGTTCATCCGCATGATGGACAGGTTCCCCACATCCTCGATGTCATACTGCTGCACATGGAACTTCATGATACCGGAAAGCGTCATCTCTTTATACTCACCGGGATCCACCGGTGTCACCTCATGATCCAGCCGAAGCTCCGCCAGAACAAGATCGACCATGCTATCCATGGCCTTCACGTTGCCCCCGGCGATCACCGAAACGACCACCACAGCCACCACGATCAACGTCAGCAGACCGCCCATGCCCCACAGTAAGCCCTTCATCCATTTCTTCCTTGCCATCGCAGAAACCTCCTGATTTTGATCATATCCACATTCTATCACAGAAAATCGCCCTGTCAAACAAGTTCTTCCTTATTGCGGAAAACGACAGGATAAGATATAATAAAAAAAACACAGAAAGAAGGCGTCCTTATGTGGTTTCTTCTGGCCCTCGGTGCATCCGTGTTCGCCGCCCTCACCTCGATCCTTGCCAAGATCGGGATCGAAGGCGTCAATTCGGATCTTGCCACTGCCATCCGTACCTTCGTGGTCCTGCTCATGTCTTGGGGCATGGTGTTCCTTACCAATGCGCAGGGCGGCATCACTGAGATCAGCAAACGAAGCTGGCTGTTCCTGATCCTGTCAGGGCTTGCCACCGGCGCCTCCTGGCTGTGCTATTATAAGGCCCTCCAGCTTGGCGAGGCATCCAAGGTAATCCCCATCGACAAGCTCAGCGTGATCATCACCATGGTCCTGGCTGCCCTGATCCTCCACGAACAGTTCACCCCCAAGTCCATCATCGGCTGTGTCCTGATCGGCATCGGCACCCTGCTGATGGTCGTGTAAAACCGCCCTATCCTTGCAGCGCGGCTGACCAAGCACCAACATCCCGAGAAGGGCAGATCCCGTTAGCGATCTTCGCTATTTATCGGAAGGTCCCGTCCGTTCCCAAAAAACTGCGCGACATTTCCGAAGAAAAATAGCCGGATCTACCGTCAAAAAATAGTCAAGCCGTCAGAAACACGAGTTTCTGACGGCTTGACACTGGCGGAGTGAGAGGGATTTGAACCCTCGCGCGCTTTTTAGACGCCTACTCCCTTAGCAGGGGAGCCCCTTCGGCCTCTTGGGTATCACTCCGAATCAAAAGCATATTCATTTGACTGCCAAAGTATTCTAGCATAGCACATAGATTTTGTCAAGGGCGAGTTTTCGAAAACATTCGTATCCCGGTGACATACTTTCTATTGACTTTTCTTGGTGGAAGTGATATAGTTTGCAAAGTATGGAGAGATGTCCGAGCGGTTTAAGGAGCCAGTCTTGAAAACTGGTGATGGGGTGACCCACCGTGGGTTCGAATCCCACTCTCTCCGCCATGATCAAAGCCACTCCTATGGAGTGGCTTTGATCATGGCGGAAGTCGGATCCGAAAGGCTCGGCAACACAGAAATAAGGAGTTTTCCAATGAACGAAAGAAGCAGCTTCACCGGAAAGATCGGTTTCGTCCTTGCGGCGGCAGGCTCCGCCGTGGGTCTGGGGAACATCTGGCGTTTCCCCTATCTGGCCGCCAAGTACGGCGGAGGTATCTTCCTGCTGATGTACCTGATCCTGGCGCTGACCTTTGGCTTCGCTCTCATGGTGGGCGAGATCGCGCTTGGCCGCAAGACCGGACAAAGCGCCATCGGCGCCTTCGGTGCCCTGAGCCAAAAGCACCGTTTCATCGGTCTGCTGGCCTCCGCTGTCCCGATCATCATCCTCCCCTACTATTCCGTGATCGGTGGATGGGTGATGAAGTATCTGTCCGTGATGTTCACCGGCAATCTGGGCCCGGCATCTATCGACGGCTATTTTGAAGCCTTCATCGCCCAGCCCATGGAACCGATCGGCTGGTTCCTGCTGTTCATCGGCCTGACCGCCGCCGTGGTGCTCTGCGGCGTGGAAAAGGGCATCGAGAAGGTCAGCAAATGGATGATGCCCGTGCTGGTGGTCCTGACCCTTGGGATCGCCGTATATTCCATGTTCATGCCCGGTGCCATGGATGGCGTGCTGTACTACATCACCCCCGACTTCTCCAAGTTCTCCATGACCACGGTCCTTGCCGCCATGGGCCAGCTTTTCTACTCCATGAGCCTTGCCATGGGCATCATGATCACCAACGGCTCCGAGAGGAAAAAGGATGTGAGCATCACCTCCTCCGTCAAGCAGATCGAAGTTTTCGACAGCGGCGTGGCATTCCTCGCCGGTATGATGGTCATCCCTGCGGTGTTCTCCTTCTCCGGCGGTGACGAAGCCGCGTTGGGCAAAGGTCCCGGTCTCATGTTCGTGACCCTGCCCAAGGTCTTCGCCAGTATCCCCGGCATCGCCGGGAGCATCGTGGGAGCTCTGTTCTTCCTGCTGGTGTTGCTGGCGGCCCTGACCTCCTCCATCTCTTTGATGGAAACGGTGGTCTCCATCTTCCGTGACAAATTCGGCTGGGGACGTAAGTCCACCTGTCTGTTCGTGCTGATGCTGAGCATCATCCTTGGTCTGCCCTCTTCTCTGGGCTTCGGTCTGTGGAAGGACTTCAGCTTCGCCGGTATGACGATCCTGGATATGTTCGACTTTTTCTCCAACAGCATCCTCATGCCGATCGTGGCGTTGCTGACCTGCTGGTTCATCGGCTATGTGATCGGTCCCAAGACGCTGGCCGACGAGGTAGAGATCAGCGGCAAATTCGGCCGCAAAAAGCTGTTCGTGATCATGATCCGATACATCGCCCCGATCTGCATCCTCCTGATCCTCCTGACCTCCATCCTGGACGTACTGGGCATCATGAAGATCTGACCTCCCCAACTGATAAGGCACATCCCACCAAAAACCATGGGATGTGCCTTTTTTGCCGGAAAAAACACGACCACCGGCGAAGCCAGTGGTCGTGTTTTTCATTCCATTCACTCTTCGTCGTCGAAGGAGAATTCCAGCGTCTCGCCGCACTGCTCGCAGATGATGCTGCCCTTCTCCAGGGTCTCCTCGTCGAAGTCGATCACGTTGCCGCAGGCGCAGACCACCTCATACACGGTGGTGTCCTCGTCGCCGAAGTCGAAGCCCTCGTCGTCGAAATCGTCGTCATCATCGTCATCATCGTCGTCGAAGTAATCGTCGTCATCGTCATCGTCCATGATGTAGTCCTCGATGGCGTCCAGATCCTCCTCGATCTCATCCAGCTCGTCGGAGATGGCGATGGTGGTCTCCTCCACATCGCTCAGCCGCTTGGCCATGTCGCCCAACAGCTCCACGATGGAAGCGATCATCTTGCCCTCCGCCTTGGTGGTATCCAGGTCCAGGCCATCCATCAGACCCTTCAGGTATGCAGCCTTCTCAGAGATAGTCATAACGAAACTCCTTTCATTTGAAAACTGGGGGACGATAAATATTTATCGTCCCCCATTGGAAATATTACGCCTTGGAACGGCCCAGATACTCACCGGTACGGGTGTCGATCTGGATCTTGTCGCCCTCGTTGATGAAGAGGGGCACCTTCACCTCGGCACCGGTCTCCACGGTAGCGGGCTTGGTGACGTTGGTGGCGGTGTTGCCGGCGAAGCCGGGCTCGGTCTCGGTGACCACCAGATCCACGAAGTTGGGGACTTCGACGCCGAAGACCTTGCCCTTGTAGCTCATGATGGTGCAGATATCGTTCTCCTTCACAAACTTGAAGGAATCGTCCAAAGCAGAAGCATCAATGGGCTCCAGCTCGT
>JAFNXT010000119.1 GCA_017378975.1 Oscillospiraceae bacterium | reverse complement strand
GGCGATCCCCCGGGATCTTCACCACCTCCCTCCTTGCGATATTTATTTTTCGAGGTACCTTGACAGGCGAGGTACCTCGTGCTATACTAAGGCCACGAAAGGAGGGATCCTCATGTCGATCACAGGTGACCTGATCCGAGGTCATACAGATGCCATCATCCTGTCCCGGCTGTGCCGGTCCGACAGCTACGGTTACGAGATCAACAAGACCATTTCCAATCTCTCCGGCGGCCGTTTCGAGTTGAAGGAAGCCACCCTATACACCGCTTTCAAGCGTTTGGAGGAACAAGGCTACATCGTTTCCTATTGGGGCGACTCCGGTGCCGGAGCCCGCAGACGCTATTATTCCATCACCCCGGCCGGAAAAGACACCTGCCACCGCCTGCTTCTGGAATGGAAAGCGACCAAGCAGATCATGGACGAATTACTGGAGGAACATATATGAAAGATAAACTGATGACCTATATCGACCTTCTTTTTGCAGGTACACAGGATACCGACGATATCCGTCAGGAGATCCTGCAAAACACACTGGACCGTTACGACGACCTGATCTCGCAGGGCAAGACCCCGGAGGCCGCCTACCGGCTCTCCGTCTCCGGCATCGGAGATGTCAGTCAACTGGTGGAGGCCCGTCCCACCGAGGCTCCCATGGCCCCCAAGCCGGATCATAGCAAAAACAAGCTCCTGCGCTCCGTAGCGATCGCCCTTTACATCCTTTGCCCCGTGCCTCTGTTCCTGATGGGCAACGCCATCGGTCTGTGCGGCCTGCTCCTCATGGTCGCGATCGCTACCGCCCTCATGGTATACACCGGAAAAACGAAGCCTACTCCCATCCCTAAAGAAGAGGCCCCCCTTGAGGATCGGCCGCAGGACCGGGCCAGAAAGTCGATCAAGGCCACCATCCGACTGGCCGTGATCGTCATCTATTTCCTGATC
The DNA here is from genome assembly GCA_017378975.1 of Oscillospiraceae bacterium. Lineage (GTDB taxonomy): Bacteria > Bacillota > Clostridia > Oscillospirales > Oscillospiraceae > Faecousia. The sequence goes on along the minus strand of JAFNXT010000119.1, from coordinate 1,550 downwards.
AGCTTCTTCAGCGGCGCATGGTATATCACTTGGCTGATGTTCCTGATGCTCCCTGCCCTTACCGGGCTCGTGGATGCGGTCATGGATCTGAAGGAGGAAAAGTAATATGAGAACCAGTGCTATCGTTCGCATCGTCATTTTTTCTGTCGTCATCGCGATCCTGCTCGGCATCATGGTGGTCGGGATGCTCGGCAACGCATTCCTCTTCAACACGACCACCGGCGGTACCATCTCCAGCGAAGGCTCCGTCAACGCCAGCGAGATCCATTCGATCGAAGTCGAATGGGTCGGCGGCTCCATCACCGTCCAAACGGCCGATACCGATACCATCACCTTCTCCGAGACCGGTGCCAAGAAGGAAGAGGACACCATGGTCTGGAAACAGACCGGTGGTGGATTGAAGATCCAGTTCCAAGAGGCCAAGTACAACTTCGGGATCAGCTTCGGCTTTGAAGCAAGCCTCAATAAGGACCTGCTGATCACCGTCCCCAAGGACTGGACCGCCAAGGAATTCAGTATCGAGTCCGTATCCGCCGATATCGAAATCGCAGGCATCACCGCAAAAAACTTCGAGCTCGACAACGTATCCGGCACCTGCGAACTGAAGGACTGCGGCATCGGAGAGCTGGATGTCAACACCGTATCCGGCAAGGTGGATCTGAATGGTTCTGTGCAAAATGTTTCTCTCGAAGCCGTATCCGCCAACTGCCAGCTGTTCCTCTCCGCCGGGACGAAGCAGATCGATATGGAAAGCGTGTCGGGCGACCTGACCGTCTACCTCCCTGCCGATCAGGGTTTCACCGCCAGCATCGAGGGCATCGGCGGCGACCTGTCCACCGACTTCCCCACCACCGTGTCCGGCAGCAAGTATATCCACGGAGACGGCAGCTGTAAGATCGAGGCAGAAGGTGTTTCCGGCAATGTTTCTATCCGGAAGCGACCCACACCCTAAAATGCCACCATGTGAGTGTCGATGCTCTGCATCGGCACTCATCTTTTATTTTGAATAAAACTTTTTCAAAAAAGTGTTGACAAATGCTTGTATCTCTGCTATTATACACAAGTTGCCAGAGACAGCAGGTGGCTACGCCATAAATCCTGCCGAGGTGCGCCCGATCATTTAGATTTGTTGCGTGTCTTTCTGTCTGTTGGCAGAAGGACATTTTTTATTTTCGGAGGTGAATCTCATGCCCAACGCAAAAGCTCTGGAAAGCAAGAAGGCAGTCGTTGAGGCCCTCACCGACAAGATCAAGGAAGCTACTTCCGTCGTCTTCGTCGACTACAAGGGTATCACCGTCGCTCAGGACTGCGAGCTGCGTAAGATGTTCCGTGATGCTGACGTGGAGTACACCGTCGTTAAGAACACCCTGACTCGTTTCGCTACCAAGAATGTTGGTTACGACTTCGACGAGGTGCTCAACGGCACTACCGCTATGGCCAGCACCACTGAAGATCCCATCGCTCCCGCTCGTATCGTTTGCGAGTTCGCTAAGAAGAACAAGCTCCCCATGGCAATCAAGGGTGGCGTCGTTGAGGGTTCCGTTCTGAGC
>JAFNXT010000118.1 GCA_017378975.1 Oscillospiraceae bacterium | reverse complement strand
TGCCGGAGATACAGCCAGCCGTTATGCGGAGGTCCTGTCTTTCACCCGGCTGGCCCGCCGTGTGTCAGACAGCGTTGGGTCTGCGGCACCGGAATGTCTGGATGCGGGAGGTCGGGTGGTGGCTATGGCGGCGGCGGCCCGACAGCTCCACAGTAAGCTGAAGGCCTATGCATCATTGGAGACCCGACCGGAGTTCCTGACGGGGCTGGTGGACGCAGTGGATGAATTCAAGCGTTGCTGTATCGGTGCGGAGGACCTGAAGACTGCCAGTTTTCGGGCGGAGGGTGCGCTGGCGCAGAAGCTGGAAGAGTTGGCCCTCCTGATGGAAAGCTATGACGCGTTATGCCATCGGGGCAGACGTGACCCACGGGATCTGATGAACTGGGTACTGGAGGAACTGGAAGACAGCGATCTTGCCAGCCGGAACGTATTCTACATAGATGGGTTCCCGGATCTGACCCGGCAGAATCTCGCGATCGTGGAGCACCTGATCCGTGAGTCGGAGCAGGTGACGGTGAGCTTGAACTGTGACCGGGTGGGGTCTAAACTGCTGGCCTTCGAAAAGGCCGGTGCCACGGCTTCGGAGCTGGTGAAGCTGGCACAGCGGGCTTCCGTGCCGGTGAAGATCACAATGGTGGATGCCGAAGCGCATCCTTTTGCCCGGTTGAGGGCCCGTTTGTTCCAGGGAGCGGTGGATGCGTTCCCGGAGGTCGGCGATCGGGTCATGGTACGGACGGCGGGCTCTGTCTATCGGGAATGTGAAGCCGTGGCGAGGGATATCCTTTCGCTGGTGCGGAAGGGGGCCCGTTATCGGGATATCAGCGTGGTCTGTGCGGATATGGCCACTTACCGACCGGTGGTAGGACTGGTGTTCCGCAGGGCCGGGATCCCGGTATATCTGTCAGGTACGGAGCAGATATTGGACACAGGTGTGGTCACTACGGTGCTCTCGGCGTTGGAAGCGGTGCTCGACGGCTTCGATCAGCGGTCCATGCTCCGGTATCTGCGATGCGTTTTGTCACCGCTGGATCCGGATACCTGCGATCTGGTGGAGAACCATGCGGTGATCTGGGGCATCAGCGGTAACAAGTGGAAGGAGACATGGAAACAGCACCCGGATGGGCTCAGCGGTCAGTGGGACGATGCATCACAGGCACGTATCGACCGTATCGAGCAGGCGAGATCCAAAGTCATGGGGCCGCTGGCTGAGCTTCGGGAGGTGTTCCGAGGTCCGGGAAAGCTGGAAGATCAGGTCCTTGGGCTGTACCGGTATCTTGAGCGGATCGAACTGGCGGAGCGTTCAGCGGAGCTGGCACAGGACCTTCGTGCCGCCGGTGATGACCGGGCCGGACAGATCCTGGATCAGCTTTGGGAGATCCTGGTCTGTGCGTTGGAACAGATGTATGATGTATTGGGGCATACCTGGTGGGAGCCTGATGCCTTCCGGCGGCTCCTGATACTGCTGCTCAGTCAATATGATGTGGGCACTATCCCTTCCGTGCTGGATGCTGTGACCGCCGGTCCGGTGACTGCCATGCGGTGCCAGCGGCAGAAGCATTTGTTCGTGCTGGGAGCGTCGGAAGGCAGTCTCCCGGCTTACGGTGGCTCCAAGGGCGTATTGACGGATCAGGAGCGTATGGCGCTTCGGGCGTTGGATGTCCAGCTCACCGGTGGCGCGCTGGAGGGCATCCAGGCGGAGTTCGCTGAGGTGTATGGTGTGTTTTGTGGCACCTCGGAGACGATCACGGTATCCTGTCCCACCGGACAGCCTTCCTTCGTCTATCGCAGGCTTCGGGATATGGCAGGACACGAGGGTACTGCGCAGGTGGGCCCCCTGACCACGGATCCCTTTGGGGCGGCTTGTGTGCTTGCGAAATGGGACGGCCGTGATGCCGCGCGGCGGCTGGGTCTGGAGGATCAGCTGGCTATGGTCTGCCGGAGGAGAGACCACCGATTGGGGAAGGTCCAAAGGGACAATGTGGACCGGCTCTACGGCCGGAAACTGACCCTCTCTGCCTCGCAGGTGGATCGGCAGGCAGAGTGTAAGCTTTCCTATTTCCTCAAATACGGTCTGCGGGCTCAGGAACGGAAGGAAGCTACGGTCGATCCGGCGGAGTTTGGTACTTACGTCCATCATGTACTGGAGCATACCGCTTCGGATGTGATGGGGATGGGCGGTTTTGGTCAGGTATCGCTGGAGGATACTTTAACACTGGCGAAACAGCACTCCGATACCTATGTGCAGGAGCATTTCAGTCAGCTGGACTCCAAGCGGGTGGAATATCTGTTCCAGCGGAACATCCGGGAACTGGATCTGGTGGTCCGGGAGCTCTGGGAGGAGCTGAGTGTTGCTAAGTTCGAACCTGTACGGTTCGAGCTCCATTTCGGTAAGGGCGGAGAGATGCCGCCCATCAAGATCCCGTCACGGCTCATGGAAGCACAGCTTCAGGGTTTCGTGGACCGGGTGGACAGTTTCAACGTGGGAGATGCCACCTTCTTCCGGGTAGTGGATTATAAGACCGGTAAAAAGGACTTCGACCATTGTGACGTGTTCAATGGCGTGGGACTGCAAATGCTGTTGTACCTCTTTGCTCTGGAGCAGGAGGGTGGACAGATCCTGGGGGGCCAGCGGATCCCGGCCGGAGTCCAGTATTTCCCGGCCAGAGTGCCCTATGTGAGTCTGGATGGTGCGGCGGAGGATGAGGCTTCCGAGCGGCGCAGGAATTGGGTGCGGAAGGGTCTGCTTTTGTCCGACGAGCTTTCTCTGGAGGCCATGGATCCCGGGGCGGAGATGTCCCGTCTGGATTGCAAACGGACCAAAGACGGGACCCTGAAAGGGGATCTGGCGGACCGGGACCAGCTTCGGCTTTTGCGGAAGTATGTGTTCTCGTTCCTTGGTGACATGGTGGACCGGATCGCATCCGGCGAGGTGGAGCCGGATCCGTATACCAGAGGGACCAGTCACGATGCCTGTGCTTTTTGCCCCTATGGGGCGGTCTGCCACCGGGACAGCGTGGCAGGACGCAGGAATTATAAGACCATGGAGCCGGAACGGTTCTGGGAAGAGATCGGTAAGGAGGTGAGCAAAGGTGGCTGAGAAGCTGACACCGGAACAGGAACGGGCGGTACTGGATCGGGGCGGTAAGCTATTGGTCTCTGCGGCGGCAGGTTCCGGCAAGACCAAGGTCCTGGTGGACCGGCTCATGAGCTATCTGACTGACCCTGACGAGCCTGCGAACATCGATGAGTTCCTGATCATCACCTATACCAAGGCGGCGGCTTCGGAGCTTCGTGCCAAGATCGCCGCAAAGCTGTCGGAGAAGATCGCGGAGCGACCGGAGGACCGGCATCTGCAAAGGCAATTCCAGCGGCTGTATATGACCCAGATATCCACAGTCCATTCTTTTTGTGGCGAACTCCTTCGGCAGTATGCCTATCGGCTGGATCTGAGTGCGGATCTGAGGGTGGCCGATGAGAACGAGTGCACTCAGCTTCGGATGGAGGTCATGGATCAGGTGCTGGAGGAGGCCTATGCCGGGGCGGCGGAGGATCCGGATCTTTGCGCCTTCATCGATACACAAGGTATCGGTCGGAACGACCGTAAGGTGCCCCAGATCATCGAGCAGGTCTATGACAGTGCCCGGTGCCATCTGGAGCCCGAGGGCTGGCTCCAAGGCTGTTTGGATGCGGTGGATGTGGATGGAGTGGACGATGTGGCCGTCACCCGTTGGGGACAGGCTCTGATGGAAGAACTTCGGGCAGGGGTCGCCCTCCATATCGACTCCATGGACCACTGCGCCAGACTGCTGGATGCGGCGGAGGATGGCGAAAAATATGCCGCCCTGTTCAGCGGTATCGTAAAACAGCTCGAAGCGCTCCATGATAGCCAGACCTGGGATCAGGTGGTGGAGCGTAAGCTGATCGACTACGGCATGTTGCGTTTC
>JAFNXT010000012.1 GCA_017378975.1 Oscillospiraceae bacterium | reverse complement strand
CGCGGCTACGGGTGTGGCGGAGGGGCGTTTCAGGAGATTTTGGAGCCATTGGAGGTCTTCCTTGGAAAGTACGCCGGTAAGGGTCAGCAGGCTCAGGAGGAGGGGGAGGAAGGCGCAGATCCTGAGGGTGGGAGAGGGGAGGGGGAGGGACAGGTAGACCGAGAGGATCGTGGTGGTCAGGGTCAGAAGGGGGATGTGGAGGGAGATGCGGTGGCCGGTGATCTTCAGCAGGCGGCGCAGGCTCAGGGCGAAGTTGATCAGGTGGGTGATCAGGAAGCTGAAGAAATATCCTTCCATGCCGTAGGTAGGCAGCAGGAGGAACAGCAGGGCTACGTCCATGGCGGAGGTCAGGATGTTATAGCGGACGGAGATCTTCTGCTGACCCAGTCCCTTGATCATGGCGTCGGTGACGATGTCGCAATAGAGCATGACGGTGAGGGTGGCGAAGCGGCGAAGATGGATCCCGGCTTCGGGACTGTCGTAGAGTGCCATGCACAGCTCCGGGGCGATCAGGTAGAGGATACTGCCGCTGCAGGCTCCGTAGAGTAGGGCGGTGCGGAGGGTACGTCGGGTCAGGTAGGAGATCCGGTCCCGGCTCCCGGCGGCGGCACAGCGGGCCATCTCCGGGATCAGCAGCTCCGTCAGGCCGAAAAGGATCGCCGCCGGGAACATGAGGACAGGGAAGACCATGCCGCAGACGGTGCCGAAGAGGGCCAGAGGGTCTTCCGCTCCGTGATACAGGGCCAGACGGCGGGGGACCATCAGATTTTCCAGCGTATTGATCCCGACCTTCAGATCATCCCCAAGGGCCAGAGGCAGAGCGGCGGAAAGCATGGGACGGACCACCGGCAGACGGGGACCACGGGGCGGTCGTTCCCGGAGCCGCAGAGACACGAGGCACAGGAGCGTCAGGACGGAGCCCACACAGCTTCCGCAGATCACTGCCACACAGGCTTTACCGGGGTCTGTGCCTGCCCAGAAGCGGAGGGCGACTACGGTGACGGCCATGGAGCAAAGGCGTTCTGTCACCTCCACCGTGGCCAAGGTCCCGATCCGGGCGGCGGCGGTGAAATAGCCGGTCATGACCCCACACAGGCAGGACACCGGAAGGAAGGCCGCCAGAAGCCGGACAGCGTGGACCGCTGTGGGGGCTCCGATCCAACGGGCGGCGATCAGGGGCGCAAGCACATAGACGGAGGCTCCCACGGCGGCACTGCAAAGAAGACTGTAGCCGCAAGCGCCGGAGAGGATCCAGATCACGCCGCCGGGCTTGTCCCGGCCAAGCTGGTGGGCGGTCAGGTACATGGTGGCGGTGCGGATCCCTGCCATGCCGGCGGTGACGGTGAGACCGCCTACGGAAAGGACCAGTTGCAGAAGGCCGATCCCGGCGGCTCCGATGGTGCCGGACAGGAATACCTGAAAGGCGGTGGAGATCAGTCGGAGCAACAGATCGGCTCCTGTGAGCATCAGGGCGTTATAGAAAATGGGTATGGGTCTACGCAAACAGATCCCCCTCCTTGTCCCTGCATGGTATGCGGGGAGGGAGGGGGTTATGAGTGGAGGGATCGCCTGTTACGTTAAGGGGGCTAGGCCCCCTCCGCTCCGGCGCTTCGCTTGGGGCACGTAGCAGAGGTATGATCTCCCCCGGAGATCATTTGCATTTTACTCGCTGCGCGACGCACCGCCCTCATCAATGAGGGAGGCAAGAGGGACCGGAAAAGGTGAAACGACCCAACATCGTTGACCAGACGATGTTGAGCCGTTTCGGAGAAAAGAGAGGTAGGAAAATGAAAAGGAATGGAAGGGGAATGTATCTTCCACATGAAAAATATTATCATACTAATTTTAAGCAGGATAGGCGAAAATTGTTAAGACTTGTTGAAGTTGGATATATCGTGTCGGATCGGATACGGTGAAAGGGCATGCCCATGACCTACGTTCAGGGGTGTTTGTGAAATTTATGTAAACCGTTGCGTGGGGGCTTGACTTTTTGGGAAAACAGGGTATAGTGAAGACAAACAGGTTTAGCACTCTAATGAAGAGAGTGCTAAAATACAAAAAGGAGTGTGTGCTATGGATAGGAACAAGCTGACACAGAAGTCGATGGAAGCCCTGCAGGGCGCACAGGCGCTGGCGATCGGGGCGCATCATCCCCAGTTGGAGCAGATCCATCTGCTGGCGGCCCTGCTTCGGCAGGAGGGGGGATTGGTGCCCCAGCTCTTGCGGAAGATGGATGTGACGGTAGAAAGTCTGGATGCTCAGGTGCAGGCGTACCTGCGGCGGCTCCCGTCGGTCACCGGCAGTCGGGAGGCGGACCGGATGTATATCAGCGGAGATCTGGATGAAGCCCTCAACGCCGCTCAGGCTCAGGCGGAAGCCATGAAGGATGAGTTCATGTCAGTGGAACATCTGCTGTTGGGTCTGGTGGAGGCCGCCCGGGGAGATGTGAAGTCGGTACTGGACACCTACCGGATCACCAGAGAGGGGATCTTGCAGGCTCTCCAGAGCGTCCGTGGGAGCCAGCGTGTGACCTCCGACAGCCCGGAGGGGACCTATGAGGCGCTGGAGAAGTACGGTACGGATCTTGTCAGGCGTGCCAGAGAGGGTAAGCAGGTCCCGGTGATCGGCCGGGACGAGGAGATCCGGAACGTGATCCGGATCCTTTCGAGAAAGACCAAGAACAATCCGGTGCTGATCGGTGAGCCCGGTGTGGGTAAGACCGCGATCGCCGAGGGGCTGGCCCAGCGGATCGTGAAGAAGGATGTGCCCAAGGGCTTGCAGGACAAGACCGTGTTCTCGCTGGACATGGGGGCGCTGATCGCCGGTGCGAAATATCGGGGCGAGTTCGAGGAACGGCTCAAGGCGGTCCTCAATGAGGTGAAGGAGTCGGAGGGACGGATCTTACTGTTCATCGACGAGCTCCACACCATCGTGGGGGCCGGGAAGACCGAGGGCAGTATGGATGCCGGGAACCTGCTCAAGCCTATGCTGGCCCGGGGCGAGCTCCACTGCATCGGCGCTACCACGCTGGATGAATACCGGCAGTATATCGAGAAGGATCCGGCGCTGGAGCGGCGGTTCCAGCCGGTTTTGGTACAGGAGCCCACGGTGGAGGATACGATCGGTATCCTTCGGGGGCTGAAGGAGCGTTATGAGGTGTTCCACGGCGTGAAGATCGCAGATCCTGCGCTGATCAGTGCCGCCACGCTCTCTCACCGGTATATCACCGACCGCTTCCTGCCGGACAAGGCGATCGATCTGGTGGACGAGGCCTGCGCCCAGATCCGGACGGAGATGGACTCCATGCCTGCGGAGCTGGATGCGGTGTCCCGGCAGATCTGCCAGCTGGAGATCGAGGAAGCGGCGCTGAAAAAGGAAGACGATCCTCTGTCCGTTGCCCGGCTGGAGGAACTTCGGAAGGAACTGGCGGAGCTTCGGGACAGCTTCAATGCCCGAAAGGCCCAATGGGAGAACGAGAAGAACGCCATCGGGCGGGTACAGCAGCTTCGGGAACAGCTGGAGGATCTGAACCGTCAGGTGGAGGACGCGGAACAGCGTTATGATCTGGAAAAGGCGGCGGAGCTGAAATACGGCAGGATCCCTCAGGCCCGCAGGCTTCTGGAAGAGGAGGAGCGCCGGGCTCAGAATGGGAAGGAGAACGGGCTTCTGCGTGACCGGGTGACCGAAGAGGAGATCGCCCGGATCGTGGAGCGGTGGACCGGGATCCCGGTGGCCCGGTTGGTACAGGGTGAGCGGGAGAAGCTTTTGTCGCTGGACGAGACGCTTAAGAAGCGAGTGGTCGGTCAGGAGGAGGCGGTCCGTGCCGTCACCGAGGCGATCCAGCGCAGTCGGGCCGGGATCGGCGATCCCGGGCGGCCCATCGGGTCCTTCCTGTTCCTTGGCCCCACCGGCGTGGGCAAGACGGAGCTGGCCAAGACGCTGGCCCAGACCTTGTTCGATGATGAGAGCAATATGGTCCGGATCGATATGTCCGAATATATGGAGAAATACGCCGTGTCCCGTCTGATCGGAGCGCCTCCCGGCTATGTGGGCTATGAGGAGGGCGGTCAGCTGACGGAGGCGGTACGGCGCAGACCCTACTGCGTGGTGCTCTTCGACGAGGTGGAGAAGGCCCATCCCGATGTGTTCAATGTGCTGTTGCAGGTGCTGGACGATGGGCGGATCACGGATTCTCAGGGCAGGACTGTGGACTTCAAGAACACCATCATCATCCTGACTTCCAATCTGGGGTCAGAATACCTGCTCTCCGGCATCCGGGAGGACGGTTCCATCGATGAGGGCGCCAAGGCGCAGGTGGAAGCACTGCTTCGCCGGTCCTTCCGGCCGGAATTTTTGAACCGGCTGGATGAAATCGTGTTCTATAAGCCCCTGCGCCGTCAGGCGGTGATGGAGATCCTGGATCTGCAGATCCGGCGGCTCAATGGCCGGCTGGCAGACCGGCAGATCTGCGTGGAGCTGACTCCGGCGGCCAGAGAGCTCATCGTGGAGGAGGCCTACGATCCCCAGTACGGTGCCCGTCCTCTGCGGCGGTATGTCCAGCATACGGTGGAGACCATGCTGAGCCGGAAACTGCTTCGGGGCGAGGCGGTGCCGGGGCAGGTCGTGACCGTGGATGTGGAAGATGGGGAGCTGGTGATGTGATGGGGATGGTAACGGCATCGTGGTGATATAGGTGCCAAGATCTTTCGCTTCGTTCAGGATGACAGGAGGTCTCCTGCTTCTGCAAAAAGAACGCCCGTGGCTGGAAACTGAACCGAGGGGAGTCTGCGCTGATAACGTTTTGCAGGGGGCGTAATGATATGCGGACTCCCTCCGGCCTCGCTGCGCTCGTCCACCTCCCTCATAAATGAGGGAGGCGAGGGGCGGTCAAGGGTTGTGAGAGGTGGAGGATGACAGCGTGGCGGCGGGGGCGAGCCCCCGCCCTACGGCGTGGAGGAGATCGAAAATTTGTAGCAGATCACAGTTGTAAATCCTCCGAGATCGATATATAATAAAATGGTTGAACAATAAATACATCTACATCGGAGGATGTGCACATATATGAATGAGAGAAATCTGGCTGTGAAGCCGTACATCCAGCCCGGGCGCCGGGTGCATCTGGTCGGTATCGGCGGCGTTTCCATGCGGCCTTTGGGGCTGGTGCTCCAGGGGATGGGGCTGACCGTCACCGGTTCGGATATGAATTCCTCTGTTTCTACCGATGAGCTGATCGCCCATGGCATCCATGTGGAGATCGGTCACCGTGCCGAGAATATCCTGGGGGCGGAGTGTATCATCCGTACCGCCGCCGCCCACAACGACAATCCCGAGATCCAGGCCGCCCGTGCCGCCGGTATCCCGATCTTTGAGCGGGCACAGGCATGGGGCGTGATCATGCAGGCGTATAAGCACGCCATCTGCATCTCCGGCACCCATGGCAAGACCACTGCTACCTCTATGATGACCCATATCCTCATGGCCGCCCAGTGGGACCCCACGGTCATGATCGGCGGTTATCTGCCCATGCTCCACGCCGGTCACCGGGTGGGCCACGGTGATGCCATCGTCATGGAGAGCTGTGAATACTGCGACTCCTTCCTGAATTTCTGCCCCACGCTGGCGGTGATCCTGAACATCGAGGCAGATCACTTGGACTATTTCAAGGATCTGAAGGACATCGAGGATTCCTTCCATCAGTTCGCGGAGCTGGCCACCGACTGCATCATCGCCAACGGTGATGACAAGAACACCGTGGAGGCCTTGGAGGGCATGAAGTACATCAGCTTCGGTCTGGCAGAAAATAACCAGATCCGGGCTGTGGATATCTCTGAGGACTATCATCATTTCGATGTGGTCTGCAACGGTGCGCACTACTGCCATCTGGATCTGCAGGTGCCCGGTAAGCACAATGTGCTCAACGCTTTGGCGGCGGCCGCCGCGGCCTGGCGGTTGGGGATCCCCGGAGAGGCGGTGGCCAAGGGCCTTGCCACCTTCACCGGCGCGGACCGCCGGATGCAGTTCAAGGGAAAGTTCAACGGCGCGGATGTGTATGACGATTATGCCCATCATCCCGGTGAGCTCAACGCCACGATCGACGCGGTGCGGTCCATGGGCTACAAGCGGATGATCCTGGCCTTCCAGCCCCACACCTACACCCGGACCCATGCGCTGTTCAATGAGTTCGTCCGGGAGCTGAAAAAGCCGGACGTGGTGATCCTGGCGGAGATCTATGCCGCCCGGGAACGGAACACCGTGGGGAT
>JAFNXT010000011.1 GCA_017378975.1 Oscillospiraceae bacterium | reverse complement strand
GCAGGTGTCCCCATGGGTACCCGTTCCGGCGATATCGACGCTTGCGTTGTGCAGTTCATCTGCAATAAGTACGGCATGACTCCCGACGAGTGCCTGAACATGCTGAACAAGAAGTCCGGCGTGCTGGGTATTTCCGGTGTTTCCTCTGACTTCCGTGATCTGGAAGACGGCGCCAAGAACGGCAACGAGGCTTGCGCTCTGGCTCGTGAGAAGTTCTGCTACGAAGTCGCTAAGTACGTTGGCGCATACGCTGCTGCACTGAACGGCATCGACGTTCTGACCTTCACCGCTGGTGTCGGCGAGAATGACTGCGCTGTCCGTGCAGGCGTCTGCGAGTATCTGGGCTACCTGGGCGTTAAGCTGGATCCCGTGGCCAACAAGGTCCGTGGCAAGGAGATGCTGATCTCCACCCCCGACTCCAAGGTCCAGGTGTGGGTGGTCCCCACCAACGAAGAGCTGATGATCGCTCAGGATACCGCTGAGCTGGTCAAGAAGTGATCCCGATCGCATAAGAAGACCCACCGTGGGAAATTCCACGGTGGGTCTTTTCACGTCGTTCAGGGTCTCGGGAAACGGAAGACGGTGGTATGGTCATAGGGCGCTTCCGGCCGCAGGATGGCAGAGGGGAAGTTGGGCCGGTTGGGGGAATCGGGGAAGAACTGGGTCTCCAGACAGAAGCCGTGGCGGGGGCCGTAGGTCTTCCCGGCCTTCCCCATACGGTGGGGCGGCAGGTAGTTGGCGGAGTAGAACTGGACGCCGGGGAGGGTGGTGGACACCTCCATGGTGATGCCGGTGGCGGCAGAATGGGCCACGGCCGCCGGGCGAAGGGTGCCTGTGGGACCGTCGATCGCATAGTTATGGTCATAGCCAAGGGCGTCGGTCAGCTGAGGGAAGGGGGCTTGGATGTTCTTACCGATGGGGGTCGGGGACAGGAAGTCCATGGGGGTCCCTGCCACCGGTCCCAACGTACCAAGTGGGATCGCGGTGGCATCGGTGGGGGTATAGTAGTGGGCGAACAATCGCAGCTCCTGCTCCAGAACAGGCCCGGAGCCATGGCCTGACAGGTTGAAATAGCTGTGGTTGGTCAGGTTACACAGGGTGTCCCGGTCGGTGGTGGCCTGATAACGGATCGTCAGGCTGTCATCCTCCAGCGTGAAGGTGACGTGGCAGGTCAGGGAACCGGGGTAGCCCTCCTGCATATGGGGGCTGTGGAGCCGCAGGGTCACGGAGCCGGTGTCGCAGGTCTCGATGTCCCACACCTGATGGGAGAAGCCGCACAGACCGCCGTGGAGGTGGTTGGGGCCGTTGTTGATGGCCAGACGGTACGTTTCTCCGTTGAGCCCGAAGGTGCCCCCGGCGATGCGGTTGGCATAGCGGCCCACGGTGGCACCCAGATAGCCGTCATGGCGCAGATACTCTTCCAGTGTGTCGTAGCCCAGAAGCACATCGGTGGGGGAGCCATACCGGTCCGGCACGGTGAGGCTCCGGATCGTGGCACCGAAGGTCAGGATCTGGCAGGACAGGTCGCCCTTGGTCAGCAGGATCTGGTCTACCTTTTGACCGTCGGGCGTAAGGCCGAAGGGCGTGATGTTCATAAAGCATCTCCTTTCAGGATCAGATCGATCTGGGCAAGATCTTCGGGATCCATGGTCAAGTCTTGGAGGGTGCGGACGTTCTCTTCCACCTGCTCCGGGCGGCTGGCACCGATCAGAGCACTGGTGATCACCGGGTCCCGGAGGGTCCATGCCAGCGTCATCTGTGCCATGGTCCGCCCCTGTCTTTTGGCGATCTCGTTCAGACGGCGGACCTTGTCGATCCGCCCGGCGGTGATCGCGTCGGGCTTCAGGTACCGGGGGTCTTGGGCGGCCCGGGAGCTTGCCGGGATGCCTTCCAGATATTTGTCCGTCAGGATGCCGTTGCAGAGGGGAGAGAAGGCGATACAGCCAAGGCCCTCTTCCTTCAGCACGTCCGTCAGGCCTTCTTCGGGGGCACGGACGAACATATTGTACCGGGCCTGATGGATCAGCATGGGGGTGCCCATCTGGCGGAGGGTCTTGACGGCGATCCGGGTCTGCTCCGGATCGTATTTGGAGATGCCCACATACAGGGCCTTGCCGCTCCGGACGATCTGGTCCAGAGCGCCCATGGTCTCTTCGATGGGGGTGTCCGGATCCGGGCGGTGGTGGTAGAAGATGTCCACATAGTCGAGGTGCATCCGCTTCAGGGACATATCCAGACTGGTCATCAGATATTTCCGGCTGCCGTGGTCGCCGTAGGGGCCGGGCCACATATCGTGACCGGCTTTGGTGGAGATCACCAGCTCGTGGCGGTGGGTATGCCAGTCCCGGTCCATGTGCAGGCCGAAGTTCCGCTCCGCTTCGCCGTAGGGAGGGCCGTAGTTGTTGGCAAGGTCGAAATGGGTGATGCCAAGGTCGAAGGCTTTGCGCAGGATATCTCTTTGGGTGGAGAAGGGCGTGATATCTCCGAAGTTATGCCACAGGCCAAGACTCAGGGCCGGGAGCAACAGGCCGCTCCTTCCACAGCGGCGGTAGGGCATCCGGTCGTACCGGTCGGGGGCAGGGCGATAGTCCATAAGTGCGCCTCCTTTTTTGTTCTGTTCCATACGATCATATCACAGGAACGGGCTCGTGGCAAGGGGTACAGCGCAGATCCTTGGGGATGATAAAAAGACCGGGCCGCACTTCGGATGTGCGGTCCGGTCCTTCGTTAGTTCATCAAAGCTCCACGTCCAGCTTGGCGACGACGGCGGCGCAACGGGGGCACAGGCCGTTCTCATCGGCGGACAGGGAGTGCATCCAGCAACGGGGGCACTTGGTGCCCTTGGCCTCGCTGACACCGATGGTCAGGCCGGGGAAGTTGACACCGGCGGCAGTTTCGGCACCCTCGGGAGCGGTCTCCCAGGCGCAGGCGGAGACGATGCAGACCTCTGCCAGATCCAGACCCTCGCAGGCGGCCTTCAGGGACTCGTCGGCGGTGTCCAGAGAGACATGGGCCTCCAGCGCCTTGCCGATCCGCTTGTCGGCACGGGCCTTCTCCAGCACACCGTTGACATCCTGACGCAGCTTCATGACGGTGCTCCACTTGTCCATGGCATCCTCGCACAGAGCGTAGGCGGAGAAGTCCACAGGCATCTGGTTCAGCAGGACGTTGCGCTTGTCATCGCTGTCCAGATGGGGCATGGACTGCCAAACTTCATCACAGGTGAAGGCCAGGATGGGGGCGAAGAGCTTGGCCATGGCATCCACGATCAGGTACAGGGCAGTCTGGGCGGAGCGGCGGCGGGTGCCGGCGGCTTCGTCACAGTACAGACGGTCCTTCAGGATGTCCAGATAGAAGCTGGACAGCTCCACCACGCAGAAGTCGTTGATGGCGTGGGTGATCACATGGAACTCGTAGTTGTCGTAAGCCTTGCGGACCAGAGCCACCAGCTCATCCAGCTTGGTCAGGGCCCAGCGGTCCAGCTCCAGCATCTGGTCGGCGGCGACCATATCCTTGTTGGGGTCGAAGTCGGCCAGATTGCCCAGACAGTAACGGGCGGTGTTACGGAACTTCAGGTAGTTCTGGGCGATCTGCTTGAAGATCTCCTTGGAGCAACGCACATCGGCGTGGTAGTCGGAGGAGGCGGCCCAGAGACGGACGATGTCGGCACCGAAGTCCTTGATCAGGTCGGCAGGATCCACGCCGTTGCCCAGACTCTTGTGCATGGCACGGCCCTGACCGTCCACCACCCAGCCGTGGGTCAGCACCTGACGGAAGGGAGCGCCCCGGTCCAGTGCGCCCACGGAGGTCAGCAGGGAGGACTGGAACCAGCCACGGTACTGGTCGGCACCCT
>JAFNXT010000117.1 GCA_017378975.1 Oscillospiraceae bacterium | reverse complement strand
GATGTAGTCGAACTTCTGCTCCAGCAGGAAGGCGTTCTCCTCCCGACCGCCGGTGACCACCGCCACCAGCTCCTTGGGAAGGGCGGAGCCGATCAGTTCAGACAGCAGCTTGGAGGTGGCAGGGGAGTAGGCGCTGGGTTTGACGATGGCGGTATTGCCGGCCGCGATCGCGTCTGCCAGAGGACCAAGCGTCAACAGCAGTGGGTAGTTCCACGGGCTCATGATCAGCACCGTGCCGTAGGGACAGGGCTGGACGTAGCTCCGGGAGGGGAACTGAGCCAGCGGTGTGGGGACGGGCTTGGGTCGGGCGAAGCGGCGCAGGTGGCGGATCTGATAGGTGATCTCACTGAGCACCATGCCGGTCTCACACATATAGCTCTCTTCTGCGGATTTTCCAAGATCGCTGTGGAGGGCCTGCGCGATCCGTTCTTCGTTTTGAGCGATGGCTTTGTACAGCCGCTTCAGGGCGGCGATCCGGTTCTCCACCGGAAGTGTGGCACCGGAGGCGAAGCTGTCACGCTGCCGCCGGAGGATGGAAAGGATATCATCTTGTTTCATGTGCTTCCTCCATGACATCATAGTAAAGCATCTCCAGCTCCTTACGATCCATGAGCTTGGGGACGGGATAGAGAGGGTTCGCTTCTTTGGCGGCGAAGGCTGCCAGCTGGGGGATATCCTCGGGCCGGATGCCCGGGAGCTTGGTGGGGATGCCCATATGGGCGTTGAGCTGACGGATCCGGGCGATCAGAGCATGGGTCGCCCGGTCTGCCGGGACGGTGGTGTCCACGATCCCCATGGCGACCGCGATGTCGTTGGCCTTATTATAAATGGAAGCGCCGTACCTTTCAAGCACATAAGGCAGCAGGACCGCGTTGGCGAGGCCGTGGGGGATGTGGTATTTACCGCCCAGAGAATGGGCCACCGCGTGACAGTAGCCCACATAGGATACGGAAAAGGCCCGGCCTGCACGGAAGGCGGCGGTGAGCATATTTTTCCGGACCTCCATGTCATCGCCGCAGGCATAGGCCTGCTCGATGTTGTCGGCGATCAGCTTCATGGCTGTCAGCGCGTCCTTCCGGGTGGATCTCGTGGTGGAGCGTCCGATGTAGGCTTCGATCGCGTGGGTCAAAGCGTCCATGCCGGTGGTGGCGGTCAGGTGAGGCGGCAGGCTCCGGGTGTTCTCCGGATCCAGGACGGCTGCCCGGGGGATCAGGGGGAAATCGTTGATCGGGAACTTATGATAGTTTTTATCGTCGGTGATCACTGTGGCAAGGGTGGTCTCACTGCCGGTACCGGCGGTGGTGGGGACGGCGATCAGGTGGGGCAGACGCTTCCGGATCTTCAGGATGCCCCGCATTTTTGGCACCGTCAGGCCGGGGCGGGCGATCCTGGCGCCTACCGCCTTGGCGCAGTCGATGGCGGAGCCACCACCGAAGCCGATCAGGGCCTGACAGTTATTTTTGATGTACGTTTCTCTGGCGGACTCCACGTTCCAGACGGTGGGGTTCGGCACGGTCTCGTCATAGACGGTGTAGTGGATACCGGCAGAGGATAAGGCTTTTTTCATGGTCTCCAGAGCACCGGAGATGTGCAGGAAGCCATCGGTGACGATCAGGATCCGGTGGATGTCCCTATCCAACAGATGCTCCGGGATCTGGGACACATGGTCCAGGATCTCAGGGCTGCGGTAGGGGAGCGCCGGGATCGCCAGCTTGAACAGGGTCTGGAAGATACGGCAGCCGGTGCGGGAAATGATGTTCATGTTGGGTTCACCTCAAGGATATGTTGATAAGTCAACTAATGCCGCGGTATTATAGCCCCACCACGTTGATTTGTCAACATGATGGAGCGTAGAGCGGTGTAGCAGATCGCCGTTGAGCGGCGCAGCCACGCCGGTCCCATGCTGGTATGGCCGCATTGGGACCGGGGCAGAAGGACGAAGAGATCCCGCTTCACTGGTCGGCACACGTTCCGACGATGCCGAAGGCACCGGGGCCGCCGTGGCAGGTGATCACGCAGCCGGTCTTGATCCATTCGGTGGCCCGGAAGCCCAGCTCCCGGGCGGTGGTCTCGGCGATCTGCTTCACGTCCTCCTCAAGATAAGGGGACTGGATGAAATACAGGAAGGAGCGGTCCAGAGCGTGCTTTTCCGTGTACTCCCGGATCAGGGTGGGGACGGTCTTTGTCATATTGCCACGGTATTTCTTGCCTGCGATCAGCTTGCCGTCGATGATCTCGATGCAAGGATGCAGGCCCAGAAGGTTCCCCACCAGCGCCACGGCGTTGCTGACACGTCCGCCGGCACGGAGGTAGTCCAAATTCCGGGGGATGAAGCACATTTGGGTCCGGGCGGAGATCCGCTCCGCCTCAGCGGCAGCCTGCTCCAGTGTGATGTCGGGGTGGGACATCAGGTAGTCTGCCATGGCAAGCACCACGGCGCACTGGCCCACGGAAACGTGCTTGGTGTCTACGCTGCGGATGTCCGTCTGTCCTTCGCCGGCGAGGAGGGCGTTTTGATAGGAACAGGTGGTGACGGCGGAATAGGCCAGATGCAGGATCTGACTGCCCGGATGCTCCCGGCGGATCTGGGTCAGGACGGTCGTGAAATCATGGGGGATGCTGGCGCTGGTGGTGGGCACCTTGCCGGTGCGGTCGTAGTACGCGCACACCTCCTCCGGAGGGAAAGCGCCGTCGTCGAGGGTCTCATCGCCCATGGTCACGTGCATGGGCACAAGATAGATGCCCTTTTCCTTTGCTACAGAGGCCGGGATATCAGAGCCGGTCTCAGCCAGTAGGATGATCTTGTTTTCCATTTTGGTTTCCTTTCAGGGACAGGTTATCGAATAACCTATAAAGAGTTAGTAAAGAACCTACGACAGGAGTATACCTCTTTGTGAGCGACAGGTCAAGGGGGTTAATGAAAATATCTCCAGTCCTGGGGGCGTTGATACCTCGTCAGAAAACGAAAAGGACCGGAGATCTGTTACGATCTCCGGTCGGTGGGGTTTCTGTAGTTGGGGGGATCGCCATGCTCCTCGCGATGACGGTTCAGCGGCTGTTTTGGGTGCGGTAGAGGTCGGCGTAGATGCCGCCGGTGGTCAGGAGCTGCTGATGGGTGCCGGCTTCGGTGATCTGGCCGCCGGCGATGGAGATGATGCGGTGAGCTGCCCGGATGGTGCTCAGACGATGGGCGATGATCAGGGTGGTACGGCCCACGGACAGGGCATCGAAGGCACGCTGGATCTTGGCTTCCGTCACGGAGTCCAGCGCGGTGGTGGCTTGGTCCAGGATCAGGATCGCCGGGTCTTTCAGGAAGATCCGGGCGATGGCGATCCGCTGTTTCTGTCCGCCG
>JAFNXT010000116.1 GCA_017378975.1 Oscillospiraceae bacterium | reverse complement strand
GGTACGAAGCCACTTCCTCAACGCTCTGGACAGCCGGTAATGGCTCCGGAACCGGCTCAAAGAGATGTTCTTCCGGTATCCCGGCTCATGGAGCGCCGCCAGCGGGATCTGTTTATACATCGTCACGCCGGTCACATGGCGCTTGGCGCTGTGGACGAAATCGGTGGTCACGATCCGCACGCTGTGCCCCCGCTCCACCAGCATATCCGCGATGGTGAAGAACCGGCTGTTATAGGTATTGGGCGCGGAGATATCATCCAAAAACTCCGCCGCGATCAGTATGTCCAACGCCATCACCTCCCTGACCGCAAAGGGCCATCATCCAAAAAAGCGGACATGTACCCATCATCTCAGCCTACATTATAGCACCCACCAACGCAAGTTGCAACCTTTATTATCCCCGACTCCCTTCCAAAAATGTCCTTTACAAAAACGAAAGACCGCCTTTCGGCGGTCTTTCGGAAAAGGATATTTTACTTGAAATACGCCAGCGCGGCCTTGAACAGCTGGATGTCGTACTCGCCGGGGACGTTCTTGTACAGACCGTTGCCGATACGCTCGCTGTGGCCCATCTTGCCCAGCACACGGCCGTCGGGGCTGGTGATGCCCTCGATGGCGTACAGGGAGCCGTTGGGGTTGAAGTGCACGTCGGCAGTGGCGTTGCCCTGAAGATCCACATACTGGGTGGCGATCTGGCCGCCCGCCGCCAGCTGAGCGATCATCTCTTCGCTGGCCAGGAACTTGCCCTCGCCGTGGGAGATCGGCACGTTGTACACATCGCCCACATTGGTCAGGCTCAGCCAGGGGCTCTTGTTGGAAGCCACCCGGGTCCGGACGATCCGGCTCTGGTGACGGGAGATGTTGTTGAAGGTCAGGGTGGGGCAGGTCTCATCGGTATCGATGATCTTACCGAAGGGCACGAGGCCCAGCTTGATCAGGGCCTGGAAGCCGTTGCAGATGCCCAGCATCAGACCGTCACGCTGTTCCAGCAGTTCCGTGACGCCTTCCTTGATGGCGGCGTTGCGGAAGAACGCGGTGATGAACTTGCCGGAGCCGTCGGGCTCGTCGCCGCCGGAGAAGCCGCCGGGGATGAAGACGCACTGGGCGGTCTTCAGCTCACGGGCGAAGTCCTCCACGCTCCGGGCGATGGCATCGGCGGACAGGTTCCGGACCACCATGATCTGGGGCTCCAGACCGGCATCACGGACGGCCTTGGCGGAGTCATACTCACAGTTGGTGCCGGGGAAGGCAGGGATCAGCACCTTGGGCTTCGCCACCTTGATGGCAGGAGCCACACGGGAGACGGCCTCATGGGAGAAGGTCTCCATGGGACCTGCCACCGTGGGGATGTTGCAGGAATAGACGCTCTCCAGCTTGTCCTCGTAGGCGTTCAGGAGCATCTCCTGAGACAGCACCTCGCCCTTGTAGGAGAAGTCGCCCTCGGTGGTGGTGCCCAGCACCTTGCCCACGGTGCCCTCGGTCATCTCCAGCACGAAGCTGCCGTGGGCGTAGCCGAAGATGTCGTCCATGGTCACGTCCTCAGCGAAGGCCATGCCCAGACCGTTGCCGAAGCCCATCTTCATGACGGCCTCCGCCACACCGCCCATGCAGGGAGTGTAAGCGGCCACAGCCTTGCCGGAACGCAGGAGAGAGGTGACGGTATCGAAGTTCTTCAGCAGAGAAGCGGTCACAGGCAAGCCGCTCTCATCCATCTCAGGCTCCAGCAGGCACACAGTGTGGCCGGCGGCCTTGAACTCAGGAGACACCACATCGCCGGTCTTGCCGGTGGTCACAGCGAAGGACACCAGCGTGGGAGGCACGTCCAGATCCTCGAAGGAGCCGGACATGGAGTCCTTACCGCCGATGGAGCCGATGCCCAGCTCCATCTGGGCCTTGAAGGCGCCCAGCAGAGCCGCCAGAGGCTTGCCCCAACGCTTGGGATCCTTGCCCAGACGCTCGAAGTACTCCTGGAAGGTCAGGTACACATCCTCGAACTTGGCGCCGGAAGCGATCAGCTTCGCCACGGACTCCACCACAGCCAGATACGCGCCGTGGTAGGGAGAGGCGGAGGTGATGAAGGGGTCATAGCCGAAGGCCATGAAGGAGCAGTCGTCGGTGTGCTTCTTCTCCACGGAGATCTTCTGGACCATGGCCTGCACGGGGGTCAGCTGGTGCTTGCCGCCGAAGGGCATCAGCACGGTGCCCGCGCCGATGGTGGAGTCGAAACGCTCGGAAAGACCACGCTTGGAGCAGGTGTTCAGATCCGTGGCCACGGCCTTCATGTTCTCGGTGAAGGAGCCATGGATCACACGCTCGTAAGCGGTGGGGGCGGCGGGAGCGGCGGTGATGTGCTTGTCCGCGCCGTTGGAATTCAGGAAATCACGGCTGATGTCACAGATGGTCTTGCCGTTCCAGTGCATCACCAGACGGGCCTCCTCAGTGACGGTGGCCACGGGGACAGCGTTCAGGTTCTCGGTAGCGGCCAGCTCCAGGAAGCGGGCCACGTCCTTGGCCTCCACCACCACAGCCATACGCTCCTGAGACTCGGAGATGGCGATCTCGGTGCCGTCCAGACCCTCGTACTTCTTGGGCACGGCGTTCAGGTCGATGGTCAGACCGTCGGCCAGCTCACCGATGGCCACGGACACGCCGCCGGCACCGAAGTCGTTGCAACGCTTGATCAGACGGGAGGCCTCGGCGTTGCGGAACAGACGCTGGAGCTTCCGCTCCTCGGGGGCGTTGCCCTTCTGGACCTCGGAGCCGCAGGTCTCCACGGACTGCGTGTTGTGGGCCTTGGAGGAGCCGGTGGCACCGCCGATGCCGTCACGGCCGGTGTTGCCGCCCAGCAGGATCACCACGTCACCGGCGGCAGGACGCTCCCGGCGGACGTTCTCGGCAGGGGCGGCGGCGATCACGGCACCGATCTCCATCCGCTTGGCGGCGTAGCCGGGATGGTAGATCTCGTCGACGATACCGGTGGCCAGACCGATCTGGTTACCGTAGGAA
Organism: Oscillospiraceae bacterium; assembly: GCA_017378975.1. Lineage (GTDB taxonomy): Bacteria > Bacillota > Clostridia > Oscillospirales > Oscillospiraceae > Faecousia. The sequence goes on along the minus strand of JAFNXT010000116.1, from coordinate 240 downwards.
GAGTAACCGGCGGCGGCGGTGGTGACGATCTTACGCTGGGGCAGCTTGCCGGGGATGGTCTCGGAAACGGGCTTCAGGGGGTGAGCGAACTCTCTTTTCGTTCCTTGAAGCAACTGGCCAGGGCTCTCTTCAGGCATTCGTTGAGGGTAAAAATACCACATATAGTTTGGCGGATGTGTACGACTACGACATCTACAATTTCTATTCGTACTTATCTGAAATCAATGCAGACTCAGCAGC
>JAFNXT010000115.1 GCA_017378975.1 Oscillospiraceae bacterium | reverse complement strand
GTACCTTGCCTCCCTCTCTGAGGGAGGTGTCCCGGCAAAGCCGGGGCGGAGGGAGTGTCCTTCTTTTTCGCTGCACTCCCCCAGTCAGCTACGCTGACAGCCCCCTCATCAGAGGGGGCCGGGGCGCGGAACACCTTTTTCGACACGCTGCGGCGAAGGACTGCCTTCGCCCTACGCTCCTGTGGGGCTTTTTTGATGTTCCATGGACTTTCATTGACAGGTGGGGACTGGTGTGTTAAAATTTCGTTGAATACATTTTCTCCGGAAGGAGGGCATAGGATGGACCGGGTGTATGATATCGCTGGGGTGCGGCTTCGGGTGGTAGTGCCGGAAGGGTATCCTTGCGCTGTGTCGGAGGTCCTGGAGCGGTTCGCCGTGTCCGGGGCGGCGGATCATACGGTGGAGTTCTGCCCTGTGGACCGGTTGTCGCCCCCGGAGGGCGGTCTGGTGTATCAGGACGGCGGACGGCGGATCTATCGCTTCGGTGAGCGGCAGATCCGCTATGACGGTTCCGTGGGCGAGTCTGTGGATGGCGCGTATCTGAGGATCGAGCGGGAGGGAGACCGTAGCTTCGTCCAGCTCCTGAAGTCGGCGGCACCTGCCGGGATCACCGGGAAGCTGGTGATGGATTCGCTGGAGGCGGAGCATATGATCTGCCGCAGTGGCGGTTTCCTTCTCCATGCGGCGGTGATCGAGGTGGAGGGGAAGGCGATCCTCTTCACGGCTCCCTCCGGCACCGGCAAGTCCACCCAGGCCGGTCTGTGGCAGAAGCACCGGGGGGCCAAGCCGGTCAACGGTGACCGGGCGGCGGTCCGGGGCGGCACGGTCTGGGGGATCCCCTTCTGTGGGAGCTCCGGTCTGGCCCGGCCTTCGGTGCTTCCGATCGCCGCGATCGTGTATCTGTCTCAGGCTCCCGAGTCGCGGATCTGCAGGCTCACCGGGACGGCGGCCTTCCGCCGGCTCTGGGAGGGGTGCAGCATCAATGTCTGGGATCCGGACGACATGGAGCGTTGTACCGACGCTGTTTCCGGGACGGTGGCTTCCGTGCCGGTGTATCATTTGGCCTGTACCCCCGATGAAACGGCGGTGCTGGCATTGGCGAAGGAGGTAGGGCTATGAAGACGCCCGCCCGTTCGGAGCCGATCCTGGCGACCCATCTGCACGCCCGTGGGGCACGGCTGGGCCTGCCGATCGCGGGCAACTTCGAACTGACGGCACGGTGCAACTTCAGTTGCCCCATGTGCTATGTGCATAAAAAAGATGCCGCCGTCCCCGGAGAGTTGACGGCGGAGCAATGGATCAGCCTTGCCGGGCAGGCAAGGGATGCCGGTATGATCTTCGCTCTGCTCACCGGCGGCGAGCCCTTCGTCCGTAAGGACTTCTGGGAGATCTACGGGGCCATGCAGGAGATGGGACTCATGGTGTCCATCAACTCCAACGGCTCTTTGATCCACGGGAAGACTCTGGAGCGGCTGTTGGCCGATCCGCCCTTCCGGATCAATATCTCGCTGTACGGCGGCTGTGAGGAGACTTACCGCTCCATGTGCGGTCAGGCCAGCTTCGCTTCCGTGGTGGAGGCGATCCGTGCCCTGAAGGAGGCCGGGGTGGATACCCGGCTGAACGTGTCGATCACCCCCTACAATCTGCAGGATCTGGACCGGATCTGGGAGATCTCGCAGGAGCTGGGGGTCCATGCCAAGGCCACTTCTTATATGTACCCTCCGGTGCGGGTGGGCGGTGACACGGCTCACCGGCTGTCCCCGGAGGAAGCCGCCAAAGCGGCGGTGCGCTGGGATATGCTCCGGTTCACGCCGGAGGTGTTCGCTCACCGGGCCAAGGCGCTGAAATCCTGCGAGGCAGTAGAGCTTCGGGAGTGCGCCGCGGATCTGAGCGAGGGCGTGTCCTGCCGTGCCGGTTCCACCAGCTTCTGGCTGTGTTGGGATGGGCGGATGCTTCCCTGCGGCATGATGCCGGGGCCGGAGGTACGGCCTCTGGAGCAGGGCTTCGCTCAGGCGTGGGAACAGCTTCGCCGGGAGACGGCGCAGATCCGTACGCCTCCCCAGTGCGCGGTGTGTCCCAGCCGTCAGGTCTGCAGTACCTGCGCGGCGGTGTGTGTCACGGAGACCGGTCGGACCGACCGGGTGCCGGAGTATGCCTGCCGGATGACCGCTGAGACGATCCGGGAAAGCTGGCGGGTGTACCAGGAAAGGAGAAAAGGATGAAGATCAAAAAGAGGATGATCAAGCGTCAGATCGGCGGCGAGACCTTTCTGGTGCCGCTGGGGAAGGCGGTCTATGATTCCAACGGTCTGTACTTCCTGACGGAGGTGGGCGCTTTCATTTGGGACCTTCTGCCGCAGGCAGAGGACGAGGACCAGATCGTGGCCGCTGTGCTGGATGCATATGATGCGGAGGAAGCCACCGTCCGGGCGGACGTGGCGGAATTCGTGGAGAAACTCAGAGGACTTGAGATCCTGTAAGGAGGACCCGTATGAAGAAGATCCATATCGACGATCTGCACATGGACCCGGTGGTGGCGATCCCCAAGGAGTGGATGCTCCTGACCGCCGGCTGTGAGGAGCGTGGGTACAATACCATGACGGCCAGTTGGGGCCATATGGGCGGTATTTGGGGCCACGGCGGCGGACTGCCCACCACGGTGATCTATGTCCGTCCCCAGCGTTACACCAAGGAGTTCGTGGACCGGGAGGAGCTGTACACCCTGTGCTTCTTCTCTGAGGACTACAAAAAGGACCTTGCCTATCTGGGCCGCAACTCCGGCCGGGATGGTGACAAGGTGGCCAAGACCGGCCTGACCCCTGTGTTCGGGGAGGGCTATACCTACTTCGCCGAGGCCAAGGTGGTGCTGGTCTGCCGGAAGCTGTACCGGGCCCCGATCATCGAGGAGGGCTTCCTGGACAAGTCCATCATCGACGACTGCTATCCCAACAAGGATTTCCACGATATGTACATCGGACAGATCGTGGAGGTGCTGGTGGAAGGATAAACGCTGTCATCGCAAGGAGCAAAGAAACGTGGCGATCCCCTGCAGAGTTGGAGGGGATCGCCACGTCGGTCTATGCTCGTGATGACAGCGTTTTTTCAGTTCGTCAGCGTGGCGGCGATGGTGTGCAGATGGGCGAAGCGGGGGCTGGAGAGGGTGGCCAGCAGGGCGTCCGCTGTGGGGGCACCTACGATCTGGGACAGGACCCCTTCGGCGGTGGTGGCACCGCAGAGCCAGCACAGCAGGGCGTAAATCTCCTGCGCGTCCTCCTGATGGATGCCCTGTTCCCGGCCTTGGGTCATATAGACCTCCAGCCGGTGGGCAAGGAGCCGGTCCTGCAGACTGCGTCCGGCTTCGGAGCCGATCAGGGCGGAGATGCATTGGAGCTTGTCCTGATCGGGCCGGTAGTGGTCCCAGTCAGCGTCATCCAGATCCCGGGCGATGTCACAGGTGTCCAGTTCCTCAAAGACTTCGGGCGCCTCTTCACGGAGCTGAGCCAGCAGGGAACGGGCGTGGGTGCCGTACCAGTTGCCGATGCCGAGGGCGATGGTGTCGGTGTAGGCGGTGACCACCTGACCGTATGTACTGCCTTCGGCGGTGACGATCGCCTGACGCAGAGCCTTGGTGGAGTCCGTTGCCGCCCGGGTGCCGGAGACCTGATACCGGGGGGAGCAGACGGCCACGATGTATTCGTTGCCCACGGGGTAGGAGACCCGACGGACCATGCCGCCGTTGGAGTAGGTGGAGGAGCCGCCGATGTTGCCTTCGACGGTGTAGATCTTACCGTCTTCGAAGGCCACCACGATGCCCACGTGGTTGGTGCGGTTCTGGTTCCGGCTGGAACGGAAGTAGATCAGGTCACCGGGACGGGGGGTATAGACCCCGGCGGTCAGCTCCTTGCGGGAGTAGGCCAGACCCCGGTCCTGGAACCATTTCAGACCCTCGGGAGTGTAGGCGTGACGGGGGACGATGTCGGTGCCGATCCCGGCGGTGTTCGCGCACCAGGAGGCGAACATGGCGCACCACATGGACTGCAGGCCGTACCAGCGGCCGTACTCCGTGATGTTCTCGCCGCCGTAGACCTCGCCGGAGAGCTGGTTGCGGTTGCCGCCCTCCTGATAGCCCACCTGAGACAGGGCCACATTGACGATGTCCGTCCGCTGGTCGCCGGTCAGGCGGACCTCCGTCAGGGCACGGTAGTATTTGCCGGACATATATTGGGACGAGCCCTGATACCGCAGGGCATGGACAGGGGCGGTGACGGACAGGGCCAGCGTGGCGGACAGGGCCAGAGCCACCAGCCGCTTCATCTTTCGTATCATGGGGAGATCCTCCCTTGAAATTTACATTCTGTAACATTATACATGGGCAGAGGGGAATAATCAAGCACGATTTTTACTGCCGATCCGTTGAGAGAAGGGGGAAAAGGGCAGATAGCGGCAGGGATCTGAATTTTATGTAAAGGTTGGGGCATACGCTCTTGAAGATCCGTGGGGGTATGGTATAATGGGTGCCGACGATGCTCGAAAGAGAGGATGACAGGATGAAACAGACGACCCTGTGTTATATCACCAGAGGGGATCAGGTGCTGATGCTCCATCGGGTGAAAAAGAAGAACGATGTGAACCGGGACAAGTGGCTCGGCATCGGGGGACATTTCGAGAACGAAGAGAGCCCCGATGAATGTCTGCTCCGGGAAGCACGGGAGGAGACCGGTCTGGAGCTGACCTCATGGAGATGCCGGGGCGTGGTGACCTTCCTTTGCGACCTGTGCGAGGGGGAGTATATGTATCTGTTCACCGCCGACGGCTTCCGTGGGGAGCTGAAGGAATGTGACGAAGGAGATCTGCAATGGGTGGACCGGGCTTTTCTGGACCGGCTCCCCAAGTGGGAAGGGGACCAGATCTTTCTGGACCTTCTGTGGCAGGACGCGCCGTTTTTTCTGCTGACCCTGCGTTATGAAGGGGACCGCCTGATCGAGGCGGTGCTGGACGGAAGAAAACTGGAAAGGGAACATAGCGTATGACAAAGACCAAGACGAAGACCGGCGTGGCGCTGATCCTGGCCGCCGCGCTGACCGTATCCTCCGTGGGGCTCATGCTGTGGGCATCGGCGCTGCGGAAGGCACCGGAGGACCCTCCGGCCCGGACGGAACCCCCTGTGACCACCGAGGCCACAGTGCCCCCGGAGACCACGGAAGCAACGGAGCCCCCACCGCCGACGCCGGCCGAGATCGTGGAAAGCTATGCCACTGCCCATGGCTACACGCTGGCGGATTATCCTGAGAAGCTGATCGAGCTTCTGGGGCGGAACCCTCAGGCGGAGCAGTTCGTGCTGGAGTATCCCATGGAGTATGGGAAGGAGCATGAGATCGACATCTCCGGCCACGAGGACGACGAGAGGGTGCCTCTGTTCATCCAGTGGGACAAGCAGTGGGGCTATAAGGACTATGTGGGCAATATCGCCGGTCTTTCCGGCTGTGGTCCCACCTGCCTGTCCATGGTGGTGTATCACTTCACCAGAGATCCTCAGATGCATCCGGCCTACATGATGGAGTTCGCCGAGTCGGATCCTCAGTATGCCACCAAGGGCGCCGCCACCCAGTGGGCCCTGTTCTCCAAGGGTGCCAAGGAGTTCGGGCTCAACGTGAAGGAGCTGACCAGCGAGCAGATCGCAAGCCGGGAGAAGATCGCCAAGGTGCTGGAGGATGGCCGTGTGATCGTGGCTAACGTGGGCCCCGGCGTGTTCACGGAGATCGGCCACTACCTGCTGGTGGTGGGCTATGAGGACGGGAAGTTCCAGATCAACGATCCCAACAGTCCTGCCAACTCTCAGAAGCTGTGGGAGTTCGAAGAGTTCGCCGATCAGATCAAGATGATGTGGTCTTTTGCAATGTAAACGGAAATGATGGTATATGCCCTCCACTTGCCTGATGGTGAAGTGGAGGGCGTAATTCTTTTTGCTTTGGATGTGTTATCATTGGATGACATCAAGCATGAATGATCAAAATGGGATTTAATGTTACTTTTTCACAACAAAATATGTTGCTGTTTGTCCATTTTTCCATGTTGACGAACAAGATCGTATTGGTATAAAATGTTAGTGATTGGAGGGGCGTATAAGAATAGATAATGGAAAGGATGGAGC
>JAFNXT010000114.1 GCA_017378975.1 Oscillospiraceae bacterium | reverse complement strand
CCACGATGACGCACAGGTTATCCAGCTTGTAATGGCTTGCGAACATGCAGGCCTCCCAGACCTGGCCCTCCTGGATCTCGCCGTCACCCAACAGGGTGTAGACACGGCTGTCCTTGCCCTTGACCTTGGCGGCCAATGCCATGCCGCAGGCGGCGGAGATGCCCTGACCCAGACTGCCGGTGGACATATCCACACCGGGGACAGAGTTCATATTGGGATGGCCCTGGAGATAGCTGCCCACCTTACGCAGCGTCAGCAGATCCTCCACGGGGAAGAAGCCACGAAGCGCCAGCGCGGCATACAGGCCGGGGGCAGTGTGGCCCTTGCTCAGCACGAAACGGTCCCGGTCCTCCCACTGGGGAGCCTTGGGATCGACGTTGAGCTCCTTGAAATACAGATAAGTGAACATCTCCGCGGCGGACATACTGCCACCGGGATGACCGCACTTGGCGGCATGGGTAGACTGGATGATCCCCATACGCACCTTGCAGGCAAGGATGGAAAGCTGGTTCAGTTCCTGAGCTGTCATAATCATTCTCCTTGTTTGTCCGGTCGGAAGACCCCGACCCAAAGTGACCCATTCTCATGAGAGCTTATTACCATGTCATTCTAACATCATGATCCACATTTTTCAAGTGCTTCCGTCATTTTTCGTCCGGCTCCGACTTACAGATCCTGTCCGCTCCCGCAGGACAGATCCGTCAGATCGTACGATCTGACGGATCTGTCCCCGACGATCTGCATGATGCGCTGTCCGCCCTGTCTCAAAGCCGGGAGAACACGTCCCCCAGCCCCTCGTGGAACACGAGCTGTGCCCGGTGGTCGTAGGGCGTGGTGTCCCGGTTGATCAGCACCATCCGGTCCCCCGGATAGTATTCGACCATCCCGGCGGCAGGATACACCGTCAGGCTGGTGCCCGCCACGATCAGCAGGTCCGCCTGCCGGATCGCCCGGACGCTGTCTTCCATGACCTGCGCGTCCAGCCGCTCCTCGTAGAGCACCACATCGGGCTTGACCATACCGCCGCACTGACAGGTGGGGATCCCCTCGCTGTCCCGGATGAACTCCGCCGGATAGAAGCGGCGGCACCGGCGGCAGTAGTTGCGTAAAACAGAGCCGTGGAGCTCATAGACCCGCTGAGATCCTGCCTTCTGATGGAGCCCGTCGATGTTCTGGGTCACCACGGCAGACAGCTTCCCTTCCCGCTCCCACCGGGCCAGCACCTGATGGGTGATATTGGGCTCGAAGCCCAGCGGCAGCATCTTCTCCCGGTAGAACCGATAGAAATAAGCAGGATCCGCCTCATAAAAACTGTGACTGATGATCCTCTCCGGTGGGAATTCGAACTTTTGCCGATACAGCCCGTCCACCCCCCGAAAATCCGGGATCCCAGACTCGGTGGATACGCCCGCGCCCCCGAAAAACACGATCCGGGAGCTCTCCGCCACCCAACGTTTCAAAACCTCAAGCTTATCCATAGCATCCCCTCCTTTTCCTTTATCTTACGTCATCAAGAAGAAAAAGGCAACACCCACTGCCACCTAAAAATGTGTCATCCTGAGGAGGCGGAAGCCGACGAAGGCTCCCCGTGCCTTACAGCCTTCCAAGGTCTGATAGACACGAAGATCCTTCGACTCGCTACGCTCGCTCAGGATGACACACCGGAGCCGGTCAGCCGTCCTCTTCCTCCATCTCCTTCAGGAGCTTCTTATCCTGCTTGGAGGAAAGGTCCAATTTCTCATACATATCCGGCCTGCGCTCCCGGGTCCGGCGCAGGGCCTGCTTCCGCCGCCACTGGCGGACCTTCTCATGGTTGCCGGAGGTCAGGATCTGGGGGATCTGTCTGCCGTGCCACACCGCCGGACGGGTGTACTGGGGATACTCCAGCAACCCACTGTAATGGCTCTCGTCCTCGAAGCACTCGGGATCTGCCAGCACCCCCGGCACCATCCGGCACACCGCGTCCGTCACCGCCATGGCGGCGATCTCACCGCCGGTGAGGACGAAATCTCCCAAAGAGATCTCCTCATCCACGCACTCGTCGATGAACCGCTGGTCGATGCCCTCATAGTGTCCGCAGACCATGATGATGTTGTCCAGCTTGCTGAGCCGGATCGCGTCTTCCTGCTTGAAGGTATGTCCGCAGGGGGACAGATAAATGGTATGCACCGGCCCACCGGCCTCGTCACACACCGCCTCCCAGCAACGGTACAAGGGATCGGCAGTCATCACCGCCCCCCGTCCGCCGCCGTAGGGGTAGTCGTCCACCTGATTCTGCTTGTTGGCGGTATAGTCCCGGATCTGATGGGTGTCGATCTTGATATAGCCACGCTCCTGGGCACGACCCAAAATACTCTCCGACAGCACATCGCCCACCGTATCGGGAAACAGCGTCAGAATATCAATTCGCATCGGT
>JAFNXT010000113.1 GCA_017378975.1 Oscillospiraceae bacterium | reverse complement strand
GGCTCCGCCCCAGACTGTCAAAAAAGTGGTGTCATCCCGAGACCAGTCCGCAGACTGGTCGTGGGGATCCCCCGGTCAGTAGTGAAATGTATCGAAAACTGCTCTAAAAAGTTAGGGGATCGCCACGTCGGGCTTCGCCCTCCTCGCGAAGACATTGTTTTTTGACACGCTGGGGCGGAGCCAAACGGCTCCGCCCCTGAAACTATCCTTCACTCATGGATACCGGAAGCCCCGATCAGGGCCTCCGCCGACCGCATCCCGTCGATGGCGGCGGACATGATCCCACCGGCATACCCAGCGCCCTCTCCACAGGGATAGAAACCCTCCAGGGACCCTTGCCGATCCTTCCCCCGGACGATCCGCACCGGAGACGAGCTCCGGGTCTCCGGTGCCGTCAGTACCGCATCGGGATCGGCGAAGCCCTTCAGGCTCCCATCCATCTCCCGGATCGCCTGTTTCAGAGCGATGGTGAACTTCTCCGGAAGCACCTGATGCAGATCACACCAGGTCACCCCCGGCCGATAGGTGGGCAGGACAGTACCGGGACCGGTACTGGGACGCCCTTCCATCATATCCCCCACCAACTGCGCCGGTGCGCGATAGCCTCCCACCCGGAAGGCCGCCTGCTCCAGCTCTCTTTGCCACAGCATACCACCCAAGGGCCCTTCATAAGGGAATTCCGAGGGCTCCACCGTCACCAAAAGAGCGGCGTTGGCGTTCTCTCCGTCCCGATCCGCATAGCTCATACCGTTGGTCACGGTACCACCCTCTTCCGAGGCCGCCGCCACCACATAGCCACCGGGGCACATACAGAAGGTATACACCGTCCCATCCTCCAGATGCCGTACCAGCTTATAATCCGCCGGCGGCAGGGCGTGACGATCCGTGCCATACTGGGCCCGGTCGATGGTCGACTGCTTATGCTCGATCCGCACACCCATGGAGAAGGGCTTCGGCTCCAGAACGATCTGCCGTTCCAACAGCATCCCGAAGGTGTCCCTTGCGGAATGTCCGATGGCGAAGATCGCCTGCCTGCACCCGATCACTTCTCCGTCTTCCAGCACCAGCCCCGTCAAGCGACCGTCGCAGGACTGCAGATCCGTGACTTTGGCGCCGAACCGGACCTCGCCGTCCAAACTGATGATCCGTTTCCGCAAGTTCTGGACCACCTCTAACAGCACATCGGTGCCCACATGGGGCTTTGCATCGAACAATATGTCTTCTCTTGCCCCGGCCTTCACCATCTGCTCCAGGATCCAGCCGATCCTTGGATCGTTGACGCCGGTGTTCAGCTTCCCATCCGAGAAGGTCCCGGCACCACCCTCACCGAACTGGACATTGGACTTGGGATCCAGTTCTCCGGTGGCGAAGAATTTCTGTACCTTCTCATGGCGGCGCAAGGCCTCTTCGCCCCGTTCCAGCACCAGCGGCTTGAGACCGGCCAAGGCCAGCACCAATGCCGCGAACATACCGGCAGGCCCGAAACCCACCACCACAGGACGTTCCCCATCGGCCACCGCCTTGGGGACCTTATAATACTCCGTGGGAGCCACAGAAGCACGCTTGCTTCCGCAAGCCTTCAAGAGCTTTCGTTCGTTACCCTCCACCGACACATCCACCGTATACACCAGCTTCACATCGGGCTTCTTTCTGGCATCCACCGACCGGCGCACCAGCCGGATCCCCCGGATCCTGGAGGTGGTGATCTTCAATACTCTTGCCGCCTCATAGGTCAGCTGATGCTCATTATGCTCCGGAGGGAGCTGGATATCTCTTATCCTGATCATTACATCCTCTTTCCGGCACTTGCTCCCGCTGACCGCCCGGAGCTCCATGCCCATTGCAGATTGTATCCGCCACAATCCCCATCCACGTCCAGCACCTCGCCACAGGCATACAGCCCGGGTACCAGCCTGCTTTCCATGGTCTCAGGATCGAAGCCGTCGGTCCGGACCCCTCCGGCGGTGACCTGTGCGCTGTCCATGCCCAAAGGCTCCGTCAGCTCCACCTCGAAGGCCTTCACCGCCTGTGTAAGCTCCCTGATCTGGTCGTCAGTGACCCGGTCCACCGGCAATTCCAACCGGAGCCCCACGTTTTGACAAAGGACCCGACCCAGCCGGTTATGCAGGATGCCCACCAGCAGATCTTCCACCTTCCGGCTCCCGACACAGCGCCGCCGAAGCTCCCGCTCCAGTTCCTGCGCCGTCATCTGAGGCAGGAAGTCCAGCTTACAGACCCAGTCCCCTTTCCCCTGACAGGCGTCCCGGCTCACCTCGAAGATCACAGGGCCTGACAGACCGTATTCCGTGAACTGGATCTCTCCCCGGCTTTCCCGATGGAGCTGACCGTCCCGAAGGACCACCGCATGGCACTCCGCCCGAACGCCCTTCAGAGCGGCCACGCCCTTCCAGCCGCACTTCAACTGGACCAGCGTGGGGCGCAACCGGGTCACCGGATGTCCGAAGCTCCGCAGGAGTTGATAGCCGGACATGGATCCGCCCAGCTTGGTCCCGGCCAAGCCGCCACAAGCGATGATCAGCTTCTGGCACACCAGCTCCCCATCGGCATACATCACCCGGAACCTTCCATCCTCCCACCGGACTCTCTGCACCTCCGCACCGGTCCGAACGTCCACGCCCCGGTCCTCCAGAGCGAACCGCAGGACATCCACCACGGAATTGGCCTGATCCGAGTATGGATACACCCGACCGGAGCCTTCTGCCACGGTCAAAAGTCCCATCTGCCGGAACCAGTCCAGCGTATCCTCCACGCTGTAACGTTCCAACGCCGGGACAACGAAGGCCGGATCTTCTCCGTGGTATCCCCCCTCCAAAGCGTGGAGGTTCGTCAGATTGCACCTGCCGTTGCCCGTGGCCTGAAGCTTCCGCCCCAACCGGGCCTGTCGCTCCAGCAGTACCACCTGCGCGCCTGTTTCGGATGCGGCCAAGGCGGCCGCCATGCCTGAAGCACCGCCACCAATGATCCCGATCACCATACCGATCACCTTCTTCTGCTCGTTTTCTCACTATTATACACCAGGATCTGCCGCATCACAAGAAAAACTTCCTTGCAATCGTCACAAGCTATGGTATAATGGCCCTTGGTGATAACGATGGACAGATCCAATATCGAAAAGATCGCCCAGGACCCGGAGGACCGTTTCCTGTTGGCGAAGCTATATGACAAGATCCAGACGGGCATCCGCCGGAACATCCCGGTGGATACCTGCTTCCTTTCCCCCCGGGAGCTGGAGCTATGCCGCTACCTCTTCGGCGAAACGGAAGGGCTCCACAGCTTCGGCGGCTGGGAGGGGGCCGAACGCCGGAAGCTCTGTTACCTTCCGGACTATCTCGACCCTTCCTGCCTTTGGGAAGAAGACGGCCCTATCGTATGCCTCCATGGCACCTTTTTTGAAGGCGATGACCTGTCCCATCGGGACATCTTGGGTTCCCTCATGGGGGCCGGCATCCGCCGGGACACCGTCGGAGATATCTTCGTAGGGAAAGGCACCTGTGACATCCTGGTATCCGCCACCATCGCCCCCTATCTTCTGGAAGGATACACCGGAGCCGGCAGGACTAAGATCCATTTCTCCATCCTTCCTTTGTCCCGGTTGGAACCGCCTCAGGCTCAGGTGAAGGAGATCCGTGACACGGTCGCTTCCCTGCGACTGGACAGCATCATCAGCTCCGGCTTCCGTGTCAGCCGTGGTATCGCCACCCAGCACATCGCCGCAGGCCGTGCCGCCATCGATGGCCTGCCCTGTCAAAAAGCCGACAAGCCTGTGGATCAAGGCGCCAAGATCTCGGTCCGGGGCCTCGGTAAGATATTGTTATATTCCGTCAACGGCCAGACGAAAAAGGGCCGGATCTCGGTGGTGATCCACCGTTATGTGTGAGGTTTTTATGAGCATGGATGAAGTGATCGCCCGGATCAACGAGCTGGCGAAGAAAGCGAAGGCAGAGGGCTTGACCCCCGAGGAGCAGACGGAACGTGACAAACTCCGCCGGATCTATATCGATTCCGTGAAAGCCAGCCTTGTTGGCCATCTGGAGAACACCTACATCGTAGGCCCCGATGGCGAGAAGCGGAAGCTGGGGCACAAATGAAGCGCCTGCGCATCACCCATTGGAAGGAGAAGTTCCTGCTGACCGCCGCCTATGGCGTGATCGTTTTCTTCCTTTGGCTGTTCCAGATCCCCTGTATCTTCCGATACCTCTTCTCGTTCCCCTGTCCCGGATGCGGCATGACCCGTGCCATGCTGTCCGCTCTGCGACTGGACTTCCGGCAGGCTTTCGCCTACCATCCCATGTTCTGGTCGATCCCCATCCTGTACCTGTATCTGCTGGTGGACGGCCAGCTGTTCCCCCGACGCTGGATGGACCGGCTTTTCCTGATCGTCACAGGTGTGGGATTCCTCCTGAACTGGATAGTTAAGCTTTGGTAAAAAGGTCGGATCTCATCCTTTTTTGTTGACGATCCTCTCATATTGTGGTACAGTAAATGAGTACTTTCGTACGAAAGAGATAGATTGGAGTGTTACATATGTTTTGTAAGAACTGCGGCGAGGCTCTGAACGAGAACCAGGCCATCTGCCTGAAGTGCGGTGTGCAGGTGGGCAACGGCAATACCCATTGCGCCAACTGCGGCAACACCATCGACCCCAACGCCACTTTCTGCACCTCCTGCGGCGCTGCTAACAAGGCCCCTGCTGCCAAGGGCGGCGATCTGGGC
>JAFNXT010000112.1 GCA_017378975.1 Oscillospiraceae bacterium | reverse complement strand
GGTGGAGCCCATCGCCTCCGTTGGTCCTCAGGAAGAAGGACTGATCGAGAAGATCCGTGGCAGTAAATGCCCCGCGGTCCTGGCGATCAATAAGATCGATACCGTAGAGAAGGACAAGCTGTTGGAGGTGATCGATGTTTACTCCAAAGCTGCCAAATTTGATTCTATCATCCCGATCTCTGCCAAGACCGGCGACGGTGTGGAGGAACTCTTGTCTGTCTGCGAGGGTTACGCGGTGGAAAGTCCCTTCCTGTTCCCGGAGGACATCACCACCGACCAGCCGGAGCGCCAGGTGATGGCGGAGATCATCCGGGAGAAGCTCCTGTGGTGTCTGGATAAGGAGATCCCTCACGGCACGGCCGTGGAGATCACCACGTTCTCCGAACGTGACAACGGCATCATCGACATCGATGCGACCATCTTCTGTGAGCGAGCCAGCCATAAGGGTATCATCATCGGAAAACAGGGCGCCATGCTCAAGAAGATCTCTACCATGGCACGGACCGATTGTGAGCGGTTCATGGGTACCAAGGTGTATTTGACCACTTGGGTCAAAGTGAAGGAGAACTGGCGAGACAGCGATTTCCTCGTCCGTAACTTTGGATATAAGGAATGATCTGGCTGACTGATCCCGACTGCCGGTGTATAAACTATCCCGGGAGGGATGGCTGTGCAGGCGAAGGATCTTTGGCAGATGTTCATGGAGACCGGTGTGCCGGAATACTATATGCTTTATACCAAAGCTATGAGGATGGAGGGAGTCCATGTACCTGACGACACAAGCTTTGGTCCTTCGGGTCACGGACTACAATGACTCGGATGCGCTGATCACATTGCTGACCCGGGAACATGGGAAACTGACGGCCAAAGCCAGAGGGTTACGGCGGAAACGGAGCCCTCTGGTGGCCCCATGCCAGTTGCTGGCTTATGGGAGTTTCACACTCTTTGAATACAAAGGGATGTATACGATCAACGAAGCCAATACGATAGAACTGTTCAGGGCTCTGAGGGATGATCTGACCCGTCTTGCGTTGGGTACATATTTCGCGCAGGTGGCAGATACGGTGGCCCGGGAAGAGCTGGAAGATCCGGAGCTCCTGTCACTGGTGTTGAATTGTTTGTACGGGCTCAGTGGGCTTGGACTTCCGGAGGAAAAGGTCAAGGCTGTCTTTGAGTTGCGTTGCGCATGCATCGCTGGCTATACACCGGAGCTGTATGGGTGTCATGTTTGTGGCAGTCTATCACCGTGCCTGTTAGATCTGTCCGGCGGTGCGCTCCTCTGTGGAGACTGTCGGGATAAGTCCAACGGTATCCGATCCCCTGTATCGCCTACGGTGCTGGACGCGATGCGATACATCGTCTATTGTGATCCCAAAAAACTGTTCGCATTCATGATCGGTCCGAAGGATATGGAAGTGCTGGCCTCTGTGACAGAGGCATATCTGATCACACAATTGGAACGTGGGTTCCCCACGTTGGACTTTTATAAGTCTTTGTATGTATAGGAGAATATCATGTCTGATCTGTACGGAAGATCCCTGTTGAAACTGGAGCTGGATCAGGTCCTTGGTCAGCTTTCGGCTTGTGCCGGTAGTACCGAGGGCAAGGAGCGTTGCATGAAGATCCGGCCCAGCTCCGATCTGGAGGATGTGCGTGCCATGCTGGGGCAGACCAGCGCCGCCTCTGACCTATGTACGAAAAAAGGATATCCCAGTTTCTCAGATGTGCAGGATGTTTCTGCCTCTTTGGAGCGGGCTGACCGTGGAGGCGCGTTGCAACCGATCGAATTGCTTCGGATCGGTGCGATCCTTCGTTCTGCCAGAACGGTCAAAAGCTATGTTTCTGAGGACGAGGCCAAAACTGTCCTCAGTCCGATGTTCGATGCGTTGACACCAAACAAATATCTGGAAGATAAGATCTTCGGCGCGATCTTGTCTGAGGAAGAGATCGCGGATACTGCCAGTTCCGCTCTGGCGGATATCCGCCGCCATATGCGGGTCCAGTCTGCCAAGATCCGGGATGGACTGCAGAAGATCATCTCTTCTCCGGCCTACAGTAAGTTCCTGCGGGAGCCCATCATCACGATCCGTCAGGGGCGCTATGTGGTCCCGGTCAAATCCGAGTGCCGTAACGATGTACCGGGTCTGGTGCATGATGTATCCGCCAGCGGTTCTACATATTTCGTGGAGCCCATGTCTGCTGTGAACGCAAACAATGCTTTGCGCGAACTGGAGATCAAAGAAAAGAAGGAGATCGAACGGATCCTTGCTGAGCTGTCTGCGGAAGCGGCGGCCCATCGTGAGGATGTGGAGCTTGATTTCGATATGCTGGTGCATCTGGACGTCATCTTTGCCAAGGCGAAGCTGGCTTACCGGATGGAGGCATGGGAGCCGTTGATGAACGATGAGGGCAAAGTGGAGCTCCGGAAGGCACGGCATCCTCTGATCGATCCGAAGGTCGTGGTGCCGATCTCCGTTCGGTTAGGGACGGATTTTGATACCATGATCATCACCGGTCCCAATACCGGCGGCAAGACGGTCACCTTGAAGACTGTGGGTCTTTTGACGCTGATGGCGGAATGCGGCCTCCATGTGCCGGCAGGGGACGGGAGCCAGCTTTCCACCTTCCATGCGATCCTGGCGGATATCGGTGATGAACAATCCATCGCCCAGAGCCTTTCCACGTTCTCTAGTCATATGCGGACCATCGTCGATGTGGTGGAGCAGTGCGATGACCGTACGCTGGTCCTCTTCGATGAGCTGGGGGCAGGTACGGATCCTGCAGAGGGTGCGGCATTGGCGATGGCGATCATCGAATTTTGTCGTAAGATGGGCAGCCGTGTGGTAGCGACCACCCATTATGCGGAACTCAAGTTGTACGCCATGCGGACCGGGGGAGTCATCAATGCCTCCTGCGAGTTCGATGTAGAGACATTGCGCCCTACCTACAGGCTTTTGATCGGTATCCCCGGCAAGTCTAATGCCTTTGCGATCTCCCGTAAGCTGGGGCTGTCCGAGGAGATCCTGAAGGAAGCGGGTGATCTGGTGGGCAAAAGCGACAAGGATTTCGAAGATGTGCTGACTCAGTTGGAACAGCAACGTCAGAAGATGGAATCCGCCAGAGCGGAAGCGGAGCAGTTGCGCCGTGAGACCCAGAAGATCAAAGAACAAAACGAAGAATATCATGCGCAACTCCGACGTGAGAAAGAAAAGGCCATGGAGGTCGCCCGACGTGAGGCCCAGGAGATCATCGAGGACGCCCGTCGTACTGCCAACGCCGCTTCAGAGGAGATCCGGGCTCTCAAAAAGCAGATCTCTGATTCCGGTGATATGTCCAATGTCAACCAGCGTCAGGCGGAGCTTCGACGGAGTCTGAACGAAGCCCAGAGCAGGATCCGGGCGGATCAGCCGGTGCGGGAACGTCCGGAGCCCACCCGTGACATCTTGGTAGGCGATACGGTGGAGCTGTTGAAGCTCGGGACCAGAGCAAGCGTGATCGCGATCAATAAAGATGGGACCTATCAACTCCAGGCGGGCATCCTGAAGATGACAGCCCGGAAAGATGAGATCTATCTGCTGGAGTTCTCCGATCCCTATAAAGAGAAGCATGTCCGTCCGGCTCATTCCGGCAGAGAGATGAAGACCACGGCCATGTCCAATGAGGTGGATCTTCGTGGTATGGATACGATCGAGGCTGTCTGCGTGATGGAGCGGTATCTGGACGAAGCGATGCGGTCCAATCTCCAAACGGTGCGTATCATCCACGGTAAGGGCACCGGCGCGGTGAGAACTGCGGTCCATCAGGCACTGAAGAAGATCAAATATGTGAAGAAATTCCGTTTGGGTCAATATGGAGAGGGCGAGGACGGCGTCACGATCGTGGAGTTCAAGTAAAATTTACGATTCAATATTGACAATTTGAGCGGTTTTGGTTATCATAATCACAGACGTGTCGTCATGGTGTGGACTTGGCGACCAGTAAGGAGTGTTAACAATGTTCAATAAAGAGATCGTAGTCCGGTGTGAGTCCGGTCTTCACAATCGTCAGGCTACATATTTCGTCCAGAAGGCGAATGAGTTTGATTGCAGTATCTGGCTGGAGTCCGCTAACCGCAAAATGAATGCCAAGAGCCTGCTTGGTATCATGTCTTTGGGTATCGTATCCGGTGCGACTGTGAACCTGATCGCTGTTGGTCCCGATGCGGAAGCTGCCGTGACCGCTCTGGAAGCGCTGTTGCAGCGGGATGTTTTTTGATGGATCTTTTTTCCGCCTCAGTGCTTTGCATTGAGGCGGTTTTTTATAGGTGATAGTCATGACTTTTGAAGAACTCAAACTCAAAGCTTTGAGTTTGCCCTATGAGCCCGGTGTGTACATCATGAAGGATAAGACAGATCGGGTGATCTATGTTGGGAAAGCGCGCAAGCTGAAGAACCGTGTGAGCCAGTATTTTCAGGATACAGCTTCGCACAGCCCCAAGACACGGGCAATGGTCAGCAAGATCGATCATTTTGATGTTATCGTAGCGGCATCGGAATTCGAGGCCTTGGTACTGGAATGCTCACTGATCAAGCGGCATATGCCAAGATATAATATCCTGTTGAAGGATGATAAAGGGTATCCTTATATCCGGTTGGATGTAAAGTCCAGATATCCGGTGTTTTCTGTTGTCAATAAGATCCAGGATGACGGCGCTTCTTACTATGGTCCTTATGGGACCCGTCGTGTGACCTATGAGGTGTTGGATGTTTTGCGCAAGACCCTGGGCCTGCCGGATTGTGATCGCCGGTTCCCTCAAGACATCGGTAAGGATCGGCCGTGTCTCAACCTCCATATGGGACAGTGCGAGGGCTGGTGTCGACCGGGCAGGGGAGAGGCCTTGTATCGTGAACGGATAGAACAAGCACAGAAGCTTCTGACCGGTGGCTACAGATCTGTCGCTTCGCAGATCAAAGGACAGATGTTGGAGGCTTCTGATTCGCTGGAGTTTGAACTGGCGGCTACACTTCGTGACCGGTTGAAGGCCGTAGAGGCACTTGGTCAACGCCAGTTGGTGACGGCCGGAGCGCTGGCAGATCTGGATGTGATCGGTTACGCGGAAACGGAGTCGAAAGCTTGCTTTGCGGTGCTCCATTTTTGCGGTGGAGATTTGGTCGATAAGGAGCATCAGGTGTTTCCTGTGCCGGAGGACAAAGAGCAGGCGGTATCCAGTCTGGTCAAGCAGTATTATCTCAGCAGAGGTATCGCGCCCAAGCTGGTCTTGCTGCCTTTTGAGGTGGAGGATGGAGATCTGTTCTCACAGCTATTGGAGCGGGAGACCGGTCGAAAGACGAAGCTCAAGGTCCCACAACGGGGCGATAACGTTCGTCTGGTGGAGCTTGCCGGTAAAAACGCCTACGAAGAGGCTCAACGCATCACTACGAAGGAGGAAAAGGCTTCCGCTGGATCCGTTCGATTGGGGAAGATGCTCGGCATCGAAGCCCCTCAGAGGATCGAGTCCTTCGATATCTCTAACATCTCCGGTACCGATATCGTTGGTGGCATGGTCGTTTTCCAGAGTGGTAAGCCGAAAAAAGGCGATTACAGACGGTTCAAAGTGGAAGGGCTGTCTGATCAGGATGATTATGCGTCTATGGAGCAGGTACTGGAGCGTCGTTTCCGTCGCTACATCCAAAAGGATAACGGGTTCGATCCGTTGCCTGACTTGCTCCTGATCGATGGTGGTACTGCGCATGCCGGTATTGCGGTCAGTGTGCTTGAAAAGCTCGGTCTCAACATCCCGGTCTTTGGTATGGTGAAGGACGACCGGCACCGTACACGGGCCCTGGTCACAGCGGATGGGCTTCAGATCGATATCGACTCGGATCCGGTCGTGTTTTCTCTGGTTGGGAACATCCAGGAGGAGACCCACAGATTCGCGATCGGACATCACAGGTCCCTTCGAAGCAAACGTCTTCGGTACTCTGAACTGGATAAGATCCCGGGCATCGGTCCGAAACGGAAGCAGGATCTGTTGAAGACCTTTGGTTCGATCGCGGCGATCCGTCAGGCGGATCTTCCGCGGTTGGAACGGATCCTGCCGAAGGATGCCGCATTGGCCGTTTACACATTTTATCATAGGACACAGGAGGTTTGATCATGCGTGTCATCACCGGAAAAGCCAGAGGCGTGCTCCTGAAAACGCCGGAAGGGATGGCGACCCGGCCTACCGCTGACAGAGTGAAGGAAGCACTGTTCAGCATCATCCAGTTCGATCTCCCCGGTGCAGTCGTCCTGGACCTGTTCGCCGGGACCGGACAGTTGGGGATCGAGGCCCTCAGCCGTGGGGCGAAACGTGGAGTGTTCATCGACAAAAGTGAAGATGCCTGTAAGATCGTTCGTGAAAATCTTCGAAGGACGAAATTTGAGCAGGATGCTACTGTCATCAGGGCGGATCATCTTGAGTATCTGCGGCGTTGTAAAGAAAGCTTCGATATCATCTTCCTCGATCCTCCCTATGCCGAAGTTTTTTTGGAAAATTCGCTAAAAATGATAACCGAAATTGACATTTTGCGATATGGTGGTATAATAGTCGCGGAACGCCCTCTAGGGAAGGAGATCCCCTGTGATCTCCCGGGGGTCATCCGGTCCAAAGATTACAAATATGGTAAGACGGTTTTGACCATCTATCGGAAAGAGCAGTCTTCGGCCATGGTATGAAAATCACGTCAAGGAGGACGATATAAATGAACGAGAAGCATATCGAGGATATCATCACTACCCTGTATGACATGGTGCAGGATGCCCGCGCGTTGCCTCTGGGTGCCGATAAGTGCATCCTGGAGCGTGACAAGGCTCTGGATCTGCTGGACGAGATCATCGCCCAGATGCCTGCGGAGCTGAAGCAGTCCCGGACCATCGTGGACAATCAGAACGATATCATCGCCCATGCTCGCCGTGAGGCTGAGTCTATCATCAGCAAGGCGCAGGAAGAGGCTGCCAAGATGGTGGAGAAGGAACCCATCTATGAGGAGGCCAAGCGTCGCTGCGCTGAGATGGTCGCCCAGACTCAGGCTCAGATCGCCGGCCTGCGGAAGGCCAGCAATGATTACATGGACGAGGCTCTCCGCCGCACGGAGGAAGCCATCGCCAAGTCTCTGGGCGAGGTCCAGGATACCCGCGCTAAGTTCAACCAGTTGGCGGCCGCTCAGATGAAGAAGGATGCCGAGGCCGCTGGCGTGAAAGGCTGATCACTGTTCCAAACAGCTCAAAAGAGATACTTTTGAGCTGTTTTCCACTGAATGGAGGTAATTTTTGATGGATCATATGGATCGTTACGAATTTTGGTGTCAGGCTGACCTGCCTGAAGATGTGAAACAGGAGCTGGCTTCCATCAAGGATGATGCTGAAGAGCTGAAGGGTCGCTTCGGTGGTGATCTGCAGTTCGGTACTGCCGGTATGCGCGGTATCATGGGTGCCGGTAGCAACCGTCTGAACCGCTACACTGTCCGCAGAGCGGCACAGGGTATGGCGGCTTGGCTTTCTTCTACCGATCTTCCCAAAGAGGCCGCGATCGGTTACGACTCCCGACATAATTCTCAGCTCTTCGCTGAGGTCTGTGCTGTGGCTTTTGCTGAGGCTGGCATCCATACCTGGCTGTATGACCGGCTGGCACCTACGCCCATGCTGTCCTTCGCTGTCCGTGAACTTGGTTGTGGCTGTGGCATCGTGATCTCCGCCAGCCATAACGCCGGTGCATATAACGGCGTCAAGTGCTATGGCCCTGACGGATGTCAGATGACCGATGAGCCTGCCGCAATCGTGACCGAGAAGATCAGCGCCATCCCGTTCTTCGTTCCCGAGACCAAGTCTTTCGCTGAGTATATGGCGGAGGGCAAGATCACCTATATCGGTCAGGACCTGTGGGAGAAGTACTATGATACGGTCATCGCAGAGGCTGTGGATCCTGAGATGCTGAAGACTGCCGGCCTTGATATCGTGTACACGCCTTTGTGTGGCACCGGTATGGAGCCTGTCCAGGCTGTTTTGGGACGCCTTGGAGTCAATATCACCACCGTGGAATGTCAGGCGAAGCCTGATGGCGATTTCAAGACCTGTGAGTATCCCAATCCTGAGACCGATGCGGCTCTCAACGAGAGCTATAAGGTCGCTCAGAACGCTCCCTGTGATGTGATCCTGGGCACTGACCCTGATGCCGACCGTGTGGCGATCGCCGTCCCTGACGGCAAGGGCGGCTTCACCAAGCTTTCCGGCAATGAGCTGGGCTTCATGCTGCTCGATTACGTGTTGAAGGCTCGTACCGCAAAGAACGATATCCCTGAAGGGGCGATCACTGTCCGCTCTATCGTTTCTTCTCCTTTGGCGGACCGCATCGCCGCTCATTACGGTGTGACCATGAAGGCTGTGCTGACGGGCTTCAAGTACATCGGCGGTGAGATCCTGAAGCTGGAAGAGAAGGGTGAGCCTGAGAAATTCATCTTCGGCTTTGAGGAGAGCTGTGGCTACCTGAAGGGCACCTATGCCCGGGATAAGGATGCGATCGTCGCCTCTACGCTTGTCTGTGAGCTGGCCGCCAGCCTGAAGAAGGAAGGCAGAAACATTCTGGATGCTCTGGCGGAGGTCTATCAGAAGTATGGCTTCTACCTTGCGCATGTTCAAAGTATCGAGCTGACCGGCGCTGACGCTATGGAGAAGGCGGCTAAGATGATGGCTGATCTCCGTGCAGATGTTCCTGCTACCATCGGCGGTGCCGAAGTCACCTGTGTCCGCGATTATAAATCCAGCATCGCAAAGGATCTGAAGACCGGCGCTGAGACGGTGATCGATCTGCCGAAGTCCAATGTTCTTGAGTTTCTGTTGGGTGAGAAGGGTAGTGTCATTGCCCGTCCCTCCGGCACGGAGCCTAAGGTGAAGTTCTACTATACCGCTGTTGGCGAGACCAAGGAAGCTGCAAAGGTGCTGCTGGATGCGGTAGTCGCCCAGATGTCTGTCTGATACATATCTTTGCCCCCGGAACTATCGTTCCGGGGGCATCTTTTTCTTTTGGGGTGCATATCATCCCATTGAAAGGGGGGAGGGGCATGAAAGTGAAAGCGACAGGACGTGCGACGTCGGTGTTCCTTGCGGTCTGTGTGGGTACGTCGATCAGCGCGGTCCTCACGGTGATCTCCGCGGCGGTGATCGCTTCGCTGATCTTAAGTGGGCATTTATCGGAGATGAGCGTGGGGTATAGTGGATTCATCGTTGTGCCGTTGTCGGTGGCGTTGGGGAGTCTTATCGCTTTTCGTATGGCGAAAAGAAGGCGTTTGTTCACCAGTGTATTGGTCGCGGGGGTGTATTATGCTCTGTGGTTCGGAGTGGTGAGCCTGTGTTTCGGAGGGGTCCGGCATGGGGCGGCATTGGTCGCCGTGATGGCGTTTGCAGGGGCCTCCATCGTTGGTGTAGTTGGCTTGAGGGGGAGGGGAGGCGGCCGTTTCGATGGTCGCAAATACAGGCCTCGTTAAGTTGAACAAAATCAAGAAAAAGTAAGTAAAACTTACACTAAATGTAGTTTTTGCAAGTTGACTTGCAAAAACTACATTTAGTGTTTGTGAAAGGAGCGATCCACCTAGATGTTGTTCAAAAGTGGTCGGGGCTGATCGGTATCCAACCTATGCATATAAGGTTGACATAATGGCGTTGACATAAAAATCGGCACTATCCACAAAAAACGCAAAATTATACAATTGTGCTTGAATTATGCTTTTATTTGGGGTATAGTATTGGAGCGATGCGATTTTGGGTGTTTTTACGCCCTTTTTCATATGACTGATCTGTTGCGGCTTCGTTTTCGATACTTCATTGTAAGAAAAGGAGTTGCTTCGTTATGACCCTGCGGCAGGTATCGTTTCGTTCTCGGATCTCCTGCAAGTTCCATGCGCTGCTTCTTGCGTTTAGCTGGTGCGCAGGGCTTGTGGTCGGGACGTGGTCATCCTGGCGTTTCCGGTCGGCTGTCGTGGATGTGTTCCGGGATGCGGTTCTTTATGATCATGACTTTTTGAACTATGATCATGACTTTTTGAACTCGCTCGCGGTCGCGTCCATGCCGTTTTTACTGACATCCATTGGGCTGGGGACCAACCGTTGTGCACTCTATGTTCTTGGCTTCTTGAAGGGGTCGTCCTTTGGCTTTTGCGGCCGTAGTCTTGGCCTTGCTTTCGGCACCGGTAACTGGATCCTTTGGCCTATGTTTTTGTTTGTCGATCTGGCGGTCATCCCCGTGTGCTATTTTTGCTGGCTCCGTCTTCCGGACGCTACCGGAGCGGGCCGCCGCAGAGCTCTGTACCTTTGCTTGCTTTACAGCGCGGTGGTCGCAATGGTCGATCATTTTTTCATTTCATCATTTTTGATCAGTGTCATCCAATGAGGGATATCGACAGAGAGGAGGAGACGATATGTTGGATCTTATCAGCGCCTATGAAAATCATTTGTCTAAAGTGAAACTGGCTTCTTCCAACACGGTCTGCTCTTATCTTCGAGATATCCGCCAGTTCTCTGGCTGGCTTCGTACCCATGATGATGTCGCCATCCTCGACGTTACAAGTGCCCATATCAGCGGTTATCTTGATGATATGCAAGATCAGGGGCGTTCCAGCGCAACGGTATCCCGTAATTTGGCCAGCATCAAAAACTTTTATGCATATCTCGTGACGTCCGGTTTTCTTGAGCGCTCTCCGGTCACCGGCATCCATGTCGATCGGGGAGAGAAGAAGATGCCCCAGATCCTTACCGGCCGAGAGATCGAACTCCTCTTGGCGCAACCTGTATGTGTCGACCCCAAAGGCCATCGGGACAAGGCTATGCTGGAAGTTATGTATGCTACCGGCATTCGTGTCTCTGAGCTGATCGAACTGGATGTAGATGATGTCAATCTTGAGTCCGGTGTCGTCAAGTGTAACACCGGGAAGAAGTCCAGAGTGATCCCGATCTATCCCGGTGCGGTGCAGGCCCTCGCAGTCTATCTTCGTGAGTTCAGAGACGCGCTGATCTCGGATCCTTCTGAGAAGGCGCTGTTCGTCAACATCAGCGGTGCCCGGATGAGCCGTCAGGGGTTCTGGAAGATCCTGAAGCACTATCGTGCAACGGCCCATATCGAGAAAGATATCACTCCTCACACCCTTCGGCATAGCTTTGCTGTCCATCTTTTGGAGAACGGCGCGGATCTTGGTTCGTTGAAAGAGCTGATGGGTCACAGCGATATCTCTTCCACGCAGCTTTATACGCATATGCTGGATCAAAAGCTGAAGTCTGTATATGCCAAGTGCCATCCTAAGTCATAAAAACCGTCCGGCTCGTCAGAAGCGGGACGGTTTTTTCTATATCCTATGCCGGTGGTTGGGTAAGGGGATGAGAAGATCCATGGGTCGTGCCGGGGTGAGGGCTCTGGTGCCTTTTCGTATATCGACGAAAAGCGCGGCAGGGTGACTTAAAAATTCAGCGGAGGGGCAGAACGGCGATAGGATCGCGTTATACCGGGCTCATTTTTGGGTAAAACAGAGAAATCTGATTGACAACAGCGCTGCTAAATGTTAAAATAAATATGATACTAAGGGGAAGCATGCCTACGGTGCTTTGCCGTTCCCAAATGGTCGTTACAGATGGGCTTTGGGGCGGATGTGGCTTTGATCACAGGGCTTTTTACACACCGTGTGCGACACTTCCTGCGCGTAGCGATATATCGGAACGTCAGAAGAAAGTCGGTCATCAACTTGTGGATCTGCATGAGAAGGAGAAGGATAAAATGAAACGGATCATTTCGGTCATTCTGGTCATGGCGATGCTTGTGTCCTGGGTGTTCACAGCGTTGCCTGCCACAGAGGTCGTAGCGGCACCGGCAAACAGCACATACGAGCAAAGTTTGCTGGATGCGGGCTTCCCTCAGAGCTATGTAACGAAGCTTTCAGCTCTGCATGAGCTGCATCCGACATGGAAGTTCCAGCCTCTGCTCGTCACGGCGCAAAAGCCAGCTTACACTTGGGACTATGTGATCGGCAAAGAGCTGGAGAGCGACCAGCGGAACCTCATTTATCATACATATTCTCCTAACGCCTACGCGTTGGACTCCGTCCTCGTGGAATCCGGCCTGTGGTACAAGTGTTCCAGAGCCACGGTCGAATTTTTCATGGACCCCAGAAACTCTCTGAACGAAGAACGGATCTTCCAGTTCGAGGCCCTGGAGTTCACGGGCAACTATACTGTGTCCGATGTGGCCAACTGCGTCAAGGGGTCCTTCATGGAAGGCGTGACTCTTGAGAACGGCAGGACCTATGCGCGGAACCTGTTCGATATCGGCAAGAGCGTTGGTGTGAGCCCGTTCCATCTGGCGGCGCGGATCAAGCAGGAGCAGGGCTTGGGCAAGAGTCCCCTGATCTCCGGCACCTGCGGTAACACGCTGGCTCAGTGCTATGCCAGAAAGACCGATGGCGCCCCTGCCACAGGGTATAACGGTCATAATTTCGCCCAGTACAACGGCTATTACAACTACTTCAATATCGGCGCCTTCGGTACCGGTTATTTCAATATCTGGTTGAACGGCATGAAGGAAGCCCAGACCGGTGGCTGGACCACCCGGTATAAGGCGATCCTTGGCGGCGCGCAAAAAGTACATGATATGTACATCAGCCAGTACCAGAACACCATGTACCTTCAGAAGTTCAACGTGCATCCTTCTTCCTCGAAGAATTTCTGGGGACAGTACATGCAGAACGTTTCCGCCGCGTGGAGCGAATCGGTCACGATCTTCAATGCTTATCGTTCCAGCGGTCTGCTCGATACCGCTTTCACCTTCATCATCCCGGTCTTCGCCAATATGCCCGCCTCCTGTCCGGATCCCGGTGGAGCGTTCGCGGCGAAGTCCACGGCGGTCGCCCCTGCGATCCCGGCTTCTCTGAAGAGCCAGGTCTTCGATGCAGACTACTACCGCAACGCTTATCCCGATCTCAAGGATGCTTACGGTGCCGATGACGAGGAGCTCTACAACCACTTCGTCCAGTATGGCATCGCTGAGGGACGACAGGCTCATCCGGCCTTTGATATCAAATATTATCTGAATGAGAACAGTGACCTGAAGGCGGCTTTTGGCAAGGACCGCAAAAAGGCCATGGACCACTTCGTGACCATCGGATACAAGGAAGGCAGAGATACCGCCAAGCCCTCTGATCTGGGTTCGGTCTTCTATGCGAAGATCACCTCCGCGAAGTCGGGGAGGGTGCTGACCGTGAACGGGACGGATGTGGTCATCTATGACGCGAACTCCGATCAGGCCCAGATCTGGCAGTTCGTCCGCCAGTCAGATGGCAGCTACAAGATCATCAATATGAAGGATGGCAAGAGCGTGCTTGCTGTGGATAATGCCAGCAGTGCGTCGGAAACGAAGGTCATCATCGGTGTCGATCTGAGCAAAGCGTCTGCCATGCGTTGGCATATCTACCAGAACGGTAGCAACTTCCTGTTGAAGCCCCAATGTGCCGATTTGTGCGCACTGGATGTCAAGAACGGTGGTACCACGAACGGTACCGGACTGCAGATCTACACCGTGGACGGCACTCCCGCACAGGATTTCACCGTCACCAAGGTGGAAGAGCCCACAGAGCCCCCGGAAGCGTCTGATGTACCTCAGGGCGACGGTATCACCACCACCACGGAGGGCAGTACCGGTAAGTGCGGCGTGACGATCTCCAGCGAGCAGAAGAAGCTGGTGTTCGATGCGGTCTATTACGCCAATGCCCATCCTGACCTCAAGAATGCCTTCGGTTCGGACGCGGCGAAGCTGTACGCCCATTTCCTGAACTACGGCATTTCCGAGGGCCGTCAGGCCCATCCTACCTTCGGCGTGAAGTATTATCTGAGCCAGCACAGTGACCTGAGGGATACCTTTGGTACTGATTATGCCAGAGCTGTCAAACATTACATCACCATCGGCTACAATGAAAACAGAAAGACCGCGGAGCCTTCTGACCTTGGCGACGTGTTCTATGCGAAGATGTCTCCGTCTTCCGTAGATAACATGAACGTCACGCTGTCCAGCGGCAAGACGGTCATCTCCGATCCCACCAGCTCTCTGGCCCAGATCTGGAAGTTCATCCGGCAGACGGACGGTAGTTACAAGATCGTCAATATGAAGACCGGTACGAAGGTCCTTGACGGCAGTGACAGCACCAAGGGCTATGTGGTGATCGCTGACAGTGATGAGTCCAGTGATCAGCGTTGGTTCATTTACGATAAGGGAGCCACCTATATCATCAAGTGCGCCAGCGATAAGACCGATGTGCTCGATCTGCTCGATAACAAGACCGGGGACAATACGAAGATGGTTTGCAGTGGTGTGGACGGCAATAAGACCCAAAGATGGAACATCACCAAGACCTCCCAGCCCAATACGGATACCGGAGATACCAATTCCGGCTCCAATACCGGCACGGCTCCCGACACTACCCCTGACACCGAAACAGAGAATGACGCTCAGGCCAAGCCTGTGGCCCCTGTTGTTGTGAACTACAGAGTGGCATCTCCTTACAACACCAATGCCATCGGTACCTATACGAGCTATGATACGGCCAAGTCTGTAGCCAATTCCAAGGTCCAGTACGGCTATGTCGTGTACGATTCCAACGGCAAGTTCGTCTATACGCCGGCTACCTCCCTGAATGCATCCAAGATCCTTTGGAACGCAAAGAATGCAGCGGATCATATGCGGACGCATGGCTTTATTTACGGCAATGCCACCAAGAATCAGTACTATAACAAGAGTGAGAAGATCGTATCCTGCGACCGTTTTGTCGGTTGGGCCCTGGGCGATGCCGGCTATGTCGCCGGTCAGCCTGCAACGTCGGGCCTGAACCTGTACGGCCACAGCAATGATTTGGGCTACGGCTGCCTGGAGACTTTCCTGAAGCAGCACGGCTTTACGAAGATCACCGATATCAACCAGGTCAAGGCCGGTGATATCATCTTCGTCGGCTATTCCACGGTCCATACCACGCTGAGTGCAACGATGCGTCAGTATCCCCAGCATGTGTTCATCGCGGCCAGTGGTTACCGTGAGGGCGGCGGCCAGGCCTACAGATACGATGCCGGCAGCAATTCCCGTATCAGATCGGTCCAGCCCACCTACGAGCCTCTGAACTATGCCAGCAATCTCTTCCGGTTCGCTTATAGAGCGCCTGCTACCGGTAATAATTCTCCGGCTCCCTCCGGTCCTTCCGGCTCCACCAACAGATCCGGTCTGGAGTTGACTGCTTTCCAGAAGAATTTGGTATTCGATGCTGTTTATTACAGTAACAAGTATCCCGATCTGAAGAACGCGTTCGGTTCCGATTCGACCAAGCTGTACGATCACTTCCTGAACTTTGGTGTCCTCGAAGGCCGTCAGGCCCATCCTGTGTTCAGTGTCACGTACTATCTGAGCCAGAGTAGTGACCTGAAGAACGCCTTTGGTACCAACTACCCCAAGGCGATCGACCACTACGTCACTCTGGGCTATAAAGAGGGACGCAAGACAGCGGAGCCTGCGGATGTGGGTACGAACTTCACAGCGAACATCGTCACAGCGAAGGATACGTCCATGAGTTTGCGTGCCAACGGGACTGCTGTGCAACTGTACGCCAACTCTACGGAGCCGGCTCAGGTCTGGAAATTCGTACGCCGGTCCAACGGCAGCTACGTGATCACCAATATGGCGGATACTTCGAAGGCGCTTGATGCCGGTGATACGGGCATCAATATCACCGTCACCGCCAACAATGATTCGAAGGAGCAGCAGTGGTACCTCTATGAGAAGAACGGTACCTATGTCATGAAGCCCGCTTCCTGTCAGTATGCGGTCATGGATCTGCAGAGCAGCAGTATCGCCAGCGGCACCTCCGCTGTCCGTGGCGAGGTCAACGGGTCCAACACTCAGCGCTTCAAGATCGTCAAGGCTTCCGTTTCTTCCGGCGGTAGCTCCACTCCCGCGCCGTCCACTTCCTCTACGGTGACTTACCGGGTCGCGTCTCCCTACAATACGAACTGCATCGGTACCTACAGCAGTTTGTCCAGCGCACAGTCTGCTGCCAACTCCAAGGTCCAGCTTGGCTACGTCGTGTATGATTCCAACGGGAGATTCGTTTATACCCCGGCCACCTCGTTGAACGCTTCCAAGATCCTGTGGGAGGCGAAGGGGGTCGCCGACTACCAGAAGGCTCATGGCTTCGTGTACGGTGATTCCTCGGTCAACCCCTTCTATGATAAGAGCCAGAAGATCGTGTCCTGTGACCGCTTCGTGGGTTGGGCACTGGGCAATGCCGGCTATGTCAATGGTCAGCCTGCCGTGAGAGGTCTGCCTCTGCCTGGGCATAATCTGGACCTGAATTACGGATCTCTGGAAACCTTCCTGAAGCTCCATGGCTTCACTAAGATCACAGACATCAATCAGGTCAGGGCAGGTGATATCGTGTTCGTCGGTTACTGCACCAATCACACCTATCTGGCACCGCAGTATCGTTCCTATCCTCAGCACGTTTTCATCGCCGCCAGTAACTACAGCCCGTCCAATGGACAGACCTATCGTTACGATGCCGGCAGTCTGGCCCGGATCCGGTCCAACCAGCCCTTCTACGAGCCGCTGAACTATGCAAGCAATCCCTTCCGTTTTGCTTACAGAGCTCCCGGCTCCGGCAATACGGGCGCTTCTTCCGGTGGCAGTACCGTGACGATCAGCAGTTCTCAGAAGAGCCTGGTGTTCGATGCTACCTACTATGCCAACAAGTATCCTGATCTGAAGGCCGCCTTTGGCACGGATGCCACCAAGCTCTACCAGCATTTCGTCACCTACGGTATTTCCGAGGGGCGTCAGGGCTGTGCCGCGTTCAGCACCAAGGCCTACCTCCAGAAGTACAGTGATCTGAAGAGTGCATACGGTAATGATCATGTGAAGGCACTTGAGCATTATCTGATCTACGGATACAATGAGGGACGAAGAGCTCCGGCGTGACGAGGGAAGGGATCGGATCTCCTTCCGCTAAAAGTAGAACGACCGGCATTGCCGAAGTCCATGGGGCTTCGGCAATGCCGGATCTCAAAATCATCTCAAAAGGAGAGAAGCATATGCGTAACAAAAGCAAGCGCCTGATCGCCGCGGTGTGCGCTGTGGTCTTGTTTTTCAGTCTCTTTGCAGGCTATCCACCTCAGATCAACTCTGTAACTGCCGCAGGCACTGACGCGGTGACGCTGGATCTGGAGAATGACGTGAAATACTTCGGCAGGACCTTTGCTGAAAATGGCGTCCGCTATTTTTCCTGGAGCAACGCCGGTTTCCAGTTCTCCTTTTACGGCACCGGAGCGACTGCCACGTTGATGGCGAAGTTGCACAATGCCGGAAGCGCTACCCAGACCGCGTATGTGAAGGTCTATGTTGACGGTGTGCTTTCCAAGGATATCGCCGTGCCCGAGACGGAAACGAAGATCACGCTCGCCTCCGGTTTGACCGAGGGTCTGCACACCATCAAGGTGATCAAGCGTACCAGCGGCTATTATTCCATCGTGGGCCTGAGCGCGATCGGGCTCGATGCCGGCGGCGAGGTCAGAGGGACGCAGAAGTACTATGAAAGAAAGATGCTCTTCATCGGTGATGATATGACCACCGGCTATGGCTCGATGGTCACCAACGCCAATGTGTCCGCCGGTTCCGTCCCCAGCTACTCCACCGCGACGGAAGACAGCACCATCACCTATGCGGCTCTGACCGCCCAGTATTTCGGTGCGGAGGATATGACCGTGGCTCTCTCCGGCGGTAGCGGCAGAGGTATCGTGAAAAACGGTGGCGGATCGAAGACCCATACCGCGCCCAAGTTTTTCGATTATCTCGACTACCGCGAGAAGAGAGATGTGGCTTACGATCATAGTCAGTACGATCCGGATGTGGTCGTGATCAATCTCGGCACCTATGACAATACCGCCGGTGTTTCGGTGGCGGATTTCAAATTCGGGTGTCGCAATTTCATCCGACAGGTCCGTGCCGCGTATCCTGAGGCGAAGATCGTTTATGCCTATGGATTCAATGAAAAGAATTATCCCGGCACCATCCAGGAGTTGGTCACGGAATTCAACAACGCAGGTGACCTGGATATCTATTATACTGCGCTGAAGGCGCTCTCCTCTTCGGAAAAGGGCATCAACGGTCATCCGACCAAGGAGGCCCATGCTTCCCGGTCCAAGCAGCTCATCGCTGCCATCGAGCAGATCACCGGCTGGACCGGCGCAGATACGGCGGGGAACCCCGTGGCTTCCGGTATCGATACCTCCTATGAGCCCATGGAGCAGACGGATCTGACAATGATGAGCTATAATGTCCTTGCTCATAACAGCAGTTCCCAGAACTATGAGCACTACTCCACCCGGATGGCGAAGGTCGTCAAATTGATCAAGGCTTACGATCCTGATGTTATCGGCCTTCAGGAGGTGGCAGGCGTCTATGACGGCTTCACTCATGACTGGCCCGGTTATCTGGTCAAGAACCTGAGTGAGTATGGCTATCTCCGGCTGGATACCCAAGCCAACAACACAGGACTCATGAAGATCGGTAACGGTCTGATGATCATGTACAAAAAGGATCGGTTCACCCTGCTCAGCAGTGGCTGTAAGCAATTCGTCTCTAAGGCTACGGTCGGCGGTACCACCGACACGGATACCGATCGCTGGTTCCAGTGGGCACAGTTGCAAGATCTGAAAACGGGTTCTGTGTTCTATTTCTACAACACCCACCTGTCGATCGACCCCACCAACTCCAGCTATACCTCCGCACAAAAGACGGCCATGGGCGATATCCATCGCGCCAATGAGTGTCAGACGCTGGGCAACCACGTGGCCTCCACCATCAAAGCGACCAAGTGTCCGTTTTTCATCGTGGGTGATTTCAACACGTCCTTCGATGATGGCGAGCCTTATCTGACCTCGGATCCTGCCAGAGCGGCTCTGGACAAGCTGGTCAATTACACGAAGGGTGACACGGTCTACGATTTCTTCAGAGATGCCGCCCAGATAGCGGACTATACCCGCTTCAGTGACCATGATGGTGACATCGACCATATCTTCGTCAACAGCAGATATGTGGACGTGAAAGAAGTCCATGTAGCGGCTGAAGGCGTTGACGGTCGCAGGTCCTCCGATCATTCTCCGCTCGTCGTCTATTGCGATCTGAAGGCCAACGCGAAGATCAGTGACATCGACACGGACATTCGGGAGTTCGAAGCATCTTCTGCGGAGAAGAAGTATACCTTCGATATCGCCGTCGGTACCGGTGTCACTTATGATGTGTATGATGGTCCCCGAAAGATCGGTACAGGAAGCAGTACCGCTTCTGTTACGGTCGGTCTGTATCAGGCGACCAACCGGTTTGGTATCGTCTTCAGGGACGGTTACGGAAATCCCACCTGTCGTGTGGAGGCGGTCATCCATCAGACTGGCTTCAGCCAGCCCAGACTGAAGGCTACCGGCTCCGTGGTGAGCAACTATTTCGCCAATGGCGCGTATCATGTGCTGGTGGATGGCGATGACTTGAAGCTCGCAACGTCTTCCGGTAATTTCTTCACAGATCCCTTTGCTTCCCATGGCGCGGCTGCCACCGTGGCGCTGACGGCCATCCCTACCGGCAGGACGGTCCGCTATCTCCAGAGCGCCGTCGGCGATGTTTATCCGGTATACATCTACAAGCAGACCGCCAAGGCGGCAGCCGACAGCTCGGTGCTTTACATCGATGATGATATCGGCAATGCGACCGGCACGGTGGCTTTCTACGACGGAGTCGATGTGATCTTCGTCACGGGCGGCGTCAACGGCTTCGGCACGGTGATGCAGGTCGCTGCAAAGGCCAATACCATGGCCGGCAGCACGGTGTATTTCGCACCCGGATATTATCCCGTGAACGGCAAGACCAACGATGTGGTGTTCAAAAAAGATGTCACTCTGCTGGGTAACAATCATGACGTTCCTGCTGTCCGTATCGACGGAGCCACTTGGTCCCTGTCCGGACGGAAGCCTGAGACGGTCATCGATGGTAGTCTTGTATTCGAAAGCAACGGAGATGTTTCTGTGACAGTGAAGGGCTTCACACTGGAAGGGACCTCTTTGAAGGGACCGATCTATGTGAACGACGCTACTTCCGATGTTTCTGTGATGGTGACCCATACCCAGACACTGGATATCCGGAACAACATCATCACCGGCGGCGGCAATGGATCGGGAGCCGCTCCTGCGGCGGTGCATGCTGATTCCGGCGCAATGGTGGCAGGAACGATCGCGGACAACTATTTCCGTTGCACGATCAACCAGTTCACGGTGACCAACGGATACACTGTGGGCACCTTGATCAGGAATGCCAACGGTCTTGCGATGGAAGGCAACTATTTCATTGGCTACGAACAGGTCAATATCTTCAATTCCCATATCACCAACGCTGTGGCCGGATATGCCAACTATTCTGTCGTCGGAAACAGATTCGAGCATTGCGGTGTTTCCAGGAACTATGTGAAGGGAGTCACGGCGGATACCGGCTGTTACGTGCTGTATAACAAGAACGACTTCGTCCGTTGCGGTGGCTCGGGGAACGGCGGTTATTACGCGATCGATCTGGACTTCACAGAGAACGCTCTGGTCAGCGATTTCTCGCATATCAAGGTATCTATCCTGCGGAACAACTTCTATGATTGCTACCGTTCGCTGTATTTGCATCGTGCGGCCAATACCAGCCAGAAGGGCAATATGGCGCAGATGCCCCTGAAGATCAAGGCCAACAACTTCCTGCAACCCCTGGAAGGGAAGTGGTCCAAGTATTTCCATAGCATCCGTTTCTCCTTCCTTGTGGACAGCACCTATACGCATAACGTGAGTGTATCGGATACGCAGTGGGACTTCGCGGGCAACACCTTCAAGTCCGCTTATCTGGATGCGGAGGCGCTTTCCGGCGAGAACACCACCACGCCTGCGTTCAACTATGTGTATAATAGTGTGACCTACAACGGAACGTCCGGGAACTGCTTCGATTTGACGGCAGCCCATTTCAAGTGAATCCCTGAGGCACCCACGAAAAACGTGGGTGCCTCTCAGACTGTCGAGAAAGTGACCACGCAGATAAATCATCGTTTATCGACCTGCCCTTGCCCCCCTCATTTATGAGGGGGGTGCCCCGGCGAACAGCCGGGGTGGGGGGTGTATACAGCGGATCTCTATATCTTATGCTGGCTTGCTGGGGATCCGTGGCTATATACGAACACCCCCCGGCCTCGCTTTGCTCGTCCACCCCCCTCATAAATGAGGGGGGCGAGGTCACGTCTTCTCGACAAACGATGATATATGGTCCCATCGACACACCGGGGCGCTGGCCCTTTTCCTACATGAGGAGGTAACTCTATGACT
>JAFNXT010000111.1 GCA_017378975.1 Oscillospiraceae bacterium | reverse complement strand
GTGATGGCCAGCTTCTGCTTCTCGTGGAGGGTCATCTTGTCGAGACAGATGCTCTCCAGAACGCTGTGAGCCTTGTACAGAATGGTTCCGCCGGGAGTCTCGTAGACGCCGCGGCACTTCATGCCGACCAGACGGTTCTCCACGATGTCGAGCAGGCCAATGCCGTTTGCGCCGCCCAGCTCGTTGAGAGCCAGGATGATATCCTTGGCGGACATCTTCTTGCCGTCCAGAGCCACGGGAACACCCTTGTCAAACTCCAGCTCGATGTAGGTGGGAACGTCGGGAGCCTGGATGGGGGAAACGCCCATCTCCAGGAAGCCGGGCTTCTCATACTGGGGCTCGTTGGAGGGATCCTCCAGATCCAGACCCTCGTGGCTCAGGTGCCACAGGTTCTTGTCCTTGGAGTAGTTGGTCTCACGGCTGATCTTCAGAGGCACATTGTGGGCCTCGGCGTAGTCGATCTCCTCGTCACGGGACTTGATGTCCCACTCTCTCCAGGGTGCGATGATCTTCATGCCAGGAGCGAAGCGCTTGATGGCCAGCTCGAACCGGACCTGGTCGTTGCCCTTGCCGGTGGCACCGTGGCAGATGGCGTCAGCGCCCTCTTCCAGAGCGATCTGGGCCAGCTTCTTGCCGATCACGGGACGGGCGAAGGCGGTGCCCAGCAGATAGGTCTCGTACTTGGCGTCCATCTTCAGGGCGGGGATGATGATCTCGTCCACCATCTCGTCCACCAGATCCGCCACGATCAGCTTGGAAGCGCCGGTAGCCAGCGCCTTGGCCTCCAGACCCTCCAGCTCGTCGGCCTGACCGACGTTGCCGGCCACGGCGATGATCTCGGGATCACCGTAGTTCTCCTTCAGCCAGGGGATGATGATGGAAGTGTCCAGACCGCCGGAATAGGCCAGAACGACCTTTTTGATCTCTTTACTCATTTTATGTAGCCTCCTGTGAGCTCGTATTCTTTGATATGCACTGGATTATACATCCGTATCCCGGTTTTGTCAATGGTCTGTGAATAAATATTCACGACTTTGTAAATTATCCATAGACGGGATCCACAAATCACATCCAGATTATACATGATGTCCCTACATTATACAATATGCAAGATCGCACAATAATAGGGTGCTTCCGGTGTGGATATTTGGCTGTCTGACAAGAACATTTTTTGGCCGAAGGTATTGACCGGGAGAGGGCAGAGTGGTAGAATGTAAGGACCTGAACTGCAAGAGGTGTATATCATATGGAAAAGAAGGATATGAACTGGTCTGAGCTGGGCTTCGGCTACATCAAGACCGATATGCGCTATGTGTGCAACTATAAAGACGGGGCTTGGGACGAGGGCGGCCTGACGGACAAGGCTACCATCGAGATGAGCGAGTGCGCCTGCGTGTTGCAGTATGCCCAGACCTGCTTCGAGGGTCTGAAGGCCTATACCACTGCCGACGGCTCCATCGTCTGCTTCCGGCCGGACCTGAATGCCGCCCGGATGGCCGACTCCTGCCGCCAGATGAAGATGCCCGTGCTCCCGGAGGAGAAGTTCCTGGAGGCTGTGCGGCAGACTGTGACCGCCAATGCCGCCTGGGTGCCCCCCTACGGCTCCGGTGCCACCCTGTATCTGCGGCCCTTCATGTTCGGTATCGACTCCGTGATCGGTGTGAAGCCTGCCAATGAGTATCAGTTCCGGCTTTTCGCCACCCCCGTGGGTCCCTACTTCAAGGGCGGCGTCCGGCCCCTGACCCTCCGGATCTCGGATCTGGACCGGGCGGCCCCCAGAGGTACCGGCCACATCAAGGCCGGTCTGAACTACGCCATGAGCCTTTACAATATCGTGGATGCCCACGAGCAGGGCTACGATGAGAACGTGTATGTGGATGCCGCCACCCGGACCTTCATCGAGGAGACCGGCGGTGCCAACATCATCTTCGTCACCCCCGAGGGCAAGCTGGTGGTGCCCAAGTCCGATACGATCCTGCCTTCGATCACCCGGCGGAGCCTGGTGCAGGTGGCGAAGGACTATCTGGGGATCGAGGTGGAGGAGCGTCCTGTGGCGCTGTCCGAGCTGAGCTCCTTCGCTGAGTGCGGCCTGTGCGGCACGGCGGCGGTGATCTCCCCGGTGGGCAAGATCGTGGACCACGGCAAGGAAGTGGAGTTCGCCGGCATGGGTCCTGTGATCCGGAAGCTGTACGATACCCTCACCGGTATGCAGATGGGCTCCATCGAAGCGCCTGAGGGCTGGATCTTCAAGATCTGCTGAAACGCCCCTTGTAGGGCGGGGGCTTGCCCCCGCCGGATGATCGCAACAGGTCATCATTTGAGGCGTGGGTCGTGTGCACTTGTTGTGGCAAGCGCACCGGCGGGGGCAAGCCCCCGCCCTACGGTCCATTACTGGTTTTGTATACAAGGATTTTTGTACTTCTGTCTTGACAGACGGAGGATGGGATGGTATAATCCCTAAAACACATAAGACAACGCTAGGATGGAGAGAAATCCTTCGATGTCCCGTTCCAGAGAACTGCCGGTGGGTGCGAGGCAGGATGGGGGCGAAGGGATACTGGCTCCGGAGCGGCTGACCCGAAACCTTGGCGTAGGGCAGACGGCACCTGACCGTTACAACAGGGCACGAGTGGTCGCGGTTTCGCGGCAAGAAGAGTGGTACCGCAAGGTCATCTGGCCCTGTCTCTTTGTGATGGAGAGACAGGGCTCGTTTTTTAGGACCCATCCGGCTGGCGGAAGACTTGGGAGATCCCCACGTCGCTTCGCTCCTCGGGATGACAGCGAGTAATTGGAAGAGGGAAAGATACATATGG
Source organism: Oscillospiraceae bacterium (assembly GCA_017378975.1). Taxonomy (GTDB): domain Bacteria; phylum Bacillota; class Clostridia; order Oscillospirales; family Oscillospiraceae; genus Faecousia. Next base: position 12,919 of record JAFNXT010000111.1, on the reverse strand, counting down.
TCACGATCGATAAGATTTTTCATGCGCAGACGGTGCTCAAGGGCATCATCCGGCCTACGCCTTTGGCAAAAGCCTACGGCATCGCACCGGAGTGCAATTTGTATTTCAAGCCGGAGAACCTGCAGAACACCGGTTCCTTCAAGCTCCGGGGCTCGGGCTACAAGATCGCCCAGCTCAGTGATGAAGAGAAGGCCAGGGGCGTGATCGCCTGTTCTGCCGGTAACCACGCACAGGGCGTGGCGCTGGCGGCTTCCAAGTGCGGCATCTCTTCACTGATCTGCCTGCCGGACACCGCTCCCATCTCCAAGGTGGAGGCTACCAAGGGTTACGGCGCGGACGTGTGTCTGGTGGAGGGCTGTTATGATGACGCTTATCAGAAGGCGTTGCAGCTCCGGGATGAGAAGGGCTACACCTTCGTCCATCCCTTCGACGATGAGAACGTGATCGCCGGTCAGGGCACCATCGGTCTGGAGATCATCCACGACCGGGACGACATCGACGCGGTGATCGTACCCATCGGTGGCGGCGGTCTGATCTCCGGCGTGGCCTGTGCCATCAAGTCCATGAACCCCCGGATCAAGGTCTACGGTGTCCAGGCGGCAGGCGCCCCCAGTATGTTCAACTCCGTGAGCCACGGCAAGATCGAACGGCTGGATGCCGTGTCTACCATCGCCGACGGCATCGCCGTGAAACAGCCGGGCGATCTGACCTATGAGATGGTCAATAAATATGTGGACGATATCGCACTGGTGACGGAGGACGAGATCGCCTCCGCGATCCTGGCCCTGATCGAGAAGCAGAAGATGATCGCCGAGGGTGCCGGTGCGGTGTCCGTGGCGGCGGCCATGTTCGACAAGTTCCCTCTGGCAGGGAAGAAGGTGGTCAGCGTGGTCTCCGGCGGCAACATCGATGTGACCAGCCTGTCCCGTGTGATCGAGAGAGGTCTGATGACCTCCGGCCGGATCTCCACCCTACTGATCGAGCTGGCTGACAAGCCGGGCCAGCTGAAGGACGTGTCCCGTTGCATCGCCGACTGCGGCGGCAACGTCACCGGTGTCCACTACGAGCGTGGCGCCACCCAGAGCGTCAACGGCTGTTACCTCCGGATCGATATGGAGACCCGGAACTATGCCCACGTACAGCTGATCCGTCAGGCCCTGAAGGAAGAGGGCTTCCGGATCGTGGAATAAGGAGGAGCTTATGAGCAAAGCGATCTATACTCCCGATGCCCCCGCGGCGATCGGTCCCTATTCTCAGGCCATCGTGGCAGGTGGTCTGGTGTTCACCTCCGGTCAGATCCCCATCGATCCTGCCACCGGTACCATCGAGGCTGTGACCATCCAGGAGCAGACCGAGCAGGTGTGCAAGAACATCAAGGCCGTGCTGGAAGCCTCCGGCTCTTCTCTGGAAAAAGTGGTGAAGACCGTGTGTTTCCTGGCGGATATGGGCGATTTCGCCGCATTCAATGAGGTATATGCCAAGTATTTCACCGGCAAGCCTGCCCGGTCCTGTGTGGCCGTCAAGACCCTCCCCAGAAACGTTCTGGTGGAAGTGGATACGGTGGCAGAGGTTTGCGAGTAAAAAAGGAGCGACAGGATGGATACCAGTAAGTACAGCGTCGGGTATTTCCCGGCACCCGGTACCCATTACAAGTGGGTACAGAAAGACCATATCGAGAAGGCCCCCCAGTGGTGCAGTGTGGATCTGCGTGACGGCAACCAGAGTCTGGTGATCCCCATGAGCCTGCAGGAGAAGCTGGAGTTTTATCAGCTCCTGCTGAAGGTGGGCTTCAAGGAGATCGAGGTGGGCTTCCCTGCCGCTTCCGAGACGGAATATGAGTTCCTGCGGACCCTGATCGAGCAGAAGCTGATCCCGGAGGATGTGACGGTGCAGGTGCTGACCCAGTGCCGGGAGCACATCATCCGCAAGACCTTCGAGGCCTGCAAGGGTGCACCCAGCGCGATCATCCATTTCTACAACTCCACCAGCGTTGCCCAGCGGGAGCAGGTCTTCCGCAAGTCCAAAGAGGAGATCAAGAAGATCGCCGTGGAGGGCGCTCAGCTGGTGAAGAAGCTGGCCGCGGAGTACGAAGGCAATTTCCGCTTCGAGTATTCCCCGGAGAGCTTCACCGGCACCGAGCCGGAGTACGCTTTGGAGGTCTGCAACGCCGTTCTGGACGTGCTGGAGCCTTCGGAAGACAATAATGTGATCATCAACCTGCCGGTGACCGTGGAGATGAGTTTGCCCCACGTCTACGCCAGTCAGGTGGAGTATATGCACGAGAACCTGAAGTATCGGGAACACGTGACCATCTCCGTCCATCCCCACAACGACCGGGGCACCGGCGTGGCGGATACGGAGCTGGCGCTTCTGGCCGGTGCGGACCGGGTGGAAGGTACCCTCTTCGGCAACGGCGAGCGGACCGGTAACGTGGATATCATCACCGTGGCCATGAACATGTATTCCCACGGCGTCGATCCCAAGCTGGACTTCACCAAGATGCCTGAGATCGTGGGCGTTTACGAGAAGTGTACCCGGATGCATGTCTACGAGCGGAGCCCTTACGCCGGTTCTCTGGTGTTCGCCGCCTTCTCCGGCTCCCATCAGGATGCCATCGCCAAGGGCATGAGCTGGCGGAAGGAGAAGGGACTGCATCGTTGGGATGTGCCCTATATCCCGATCGACCCCCACGATATCAGTCGTACCTACGACGCGGACGTGATCCGTGTCAACTCCCAGAGCGGCAAGGGCGGTATCGGCTTCCTGCTCCAGCAGGCCTATGGCTACGATCTGCCGCCGAAGATGCGGGAGCATTTCAGCTACACCTGCAAGAGCGTTTCCGATCACGAGCATCGTGAGCTCAAGAGCGAGGACGTGCTGAAGGTGTTCCAGGAGAAGTATCTGGACATCAAGGCACCGGTGTCGATCACCAATATGCGCTTCATCCAGAACGAGGATGGGGTGGAGGCTTATGTGACCTTCCACCGTGGCAGAGTCAAGAAGACCCTGACCACCACCGGCAACGGCTCTCTGGACGCTGTGAGCAACGCTTTGAAGTCCTTCACCGGCGATTTCTATAAGCTCCGGGTCTACACCGAGCACGCCATGCAGGGCGATTGTTCCGGCGCGGCTGCCGCCGCCTATGTGGGTCTGGAGAACGGCAAGGGCGAGATGAGCTGGGGCGCAGGCACCAGCACCGACATCACCAAGGCCGGTATCCATGCACTGATCAGTGCCTACAACAACATGATCCGGGGCTGATGCCCTGAGGAGGGAACTACCATGGGAATGACCATGACGCAAAAGATCCTCGCCGCCCATGCCGGGCTGGAGAAGGTCGTACCGGGACAGCTGATCAGCGCCAGGCTGGATATCGTCCTTGGTAATGATATCACCACCCCTGTGGCGGTGAACGAGTTCAAAAAGGCCGGTTTCGAGGGGGTCTTCGACAAGGATAAGATCGCCATCGTGCTGGACCATTTCGTCCCCAATAAGGACATCAAGGCCGCCGAGCAGTCCAAGCAGTGCAGAGGCTTCGCCTGCGATCACTGCATCAGCCACTTCTATGATGTGGGCAAGATGGGCATCGAGCATGCCCTCCTGCCGGAGCAGGGCGTGGTCACTGCCGGTGACTGCATCATCGGTGCCGACTCCCACACCTGCACCTACGGTGCGGTGGGTGCTTTCTCCACCGGTGTGGGCTCCACCGACATGGCCGCCGGTATGGCCACCGGCATGGCATGGTTCAAGGTGCCCTCCGCCATCGAGTTCCGGCTGTCCGGCCAGCTCCCCAAGGAGTGCAGCGGTAAGGACGTGATCCTGACCATCATCGGCATGATCGGTGTGGACGGCGCGCTGTACAAGAGCATGGAGTTCACCGGCGAGGGCGTCAAGACCCTTTCCATGGACGACCGTCTGTGCATCTGCAATATGGCCATCGAGGCCGGTGCCAAGAATGGCATCTTCCCGGTGGACGAGGTGACCAAGGCTTACATGGAGGGCCGCTGTGAGCGGACTCCTGTGATCTTCGAGGCCGATCCCGATGCCGAGTATGAGAAGACCATCCAGATCGACCTTTCCAAGATCGTCCCTGTGGTGGCCTGTCCCCATCTGCCGGAGAACACCAAGCCTGCGGCGGAGCTTTCTGACATCAAGATCGATCAGGTGGTGATCGGCTCCTGCACCAACGGCCGCATGGAGGACATGGAGGCCGCCTACGAGACCCTGAAGGGCAAGAAGGTGGCGGACGGTGTCCGGTGCATCATCATCCCCGGCACCATGCAGATCCTGCGAGACTGTGTGGAGCGTGGCTACGTCACCGCCTTCATCGATGCCGGTGCCATCGTGTCCACGCCCACCTGTGGCCCCTGTCTGGGTGGCTACATGGGCATCCTGGCTGCCGGTGAGCGTTGCATCGCCACCACCAACCGGAACTTCGTAGGCCGTATGGGCCATGTGGACAGCGAGGTGTATCTTGCCAGCCCGGCCACCGCCGCCGCCAGTGCCCTCACCGGCTACATCACCGCACCTTAAGGAGGCAGAGCTATGGAAACGAAAGGCCTAGTCTTCAAATACCCTGACAATGTGGACACGGATGTGATCATCCCTGCCCGTTACCTCAACACCTCCGACGCGCAGGAGCTGGCAAAGCACTGCATGGAGGATATCGATACCGAGTTCGTCAAGAAGGTGGCTCCCGGCGACGTGATGGTGGCCGGTTGGAACTTCGGCTGTGGCTCTTCCCGTGAGCACGCCCCGCTGGTGATCAAGACCTGCGGCACCGGTTGCGTGATCGCCAAGTCCTTCGCCCGGATCTTCTACCGCAACGCCATCAACATCGGTCTGCCGATCCTGGAGTGCGAGGCGGCCGCCGAGGAGATCCAGGCCGGCGATCAGGTGGAAGTGGATTTCGACACCGGCGTGATCGCCGATCTCACCACGGGCAAGACCTATCAGGCCCAGCCCTTCCCGGAGTTCATCCAGAACATCATCCGTAAGGGTGGACTGTTGGCTTCGCTGAAATAATGGGACCTTGGAGGCTCCCCTCTCAGGGGAGCTGCCGCGAAGCGGCTGAGGGGTCTTCAAAAGTGTGCTTAGCACACTTTTGGTGATCAGCGATGCTGATCACACACCCCTCCGACCCGCCTTACGGCGGCCCACCTCCCCTCATAGGGGAGGCTGGGGAACAGAGCTTTTGAAAGCAGGTGGAAACTATGAAAAAGAACATCGCCGTGATCCGTGGTGATGGGATCGGCCCTGAGATCGTGGGGCAGGCACTGCTGGTGCTGGATAAGATCGCCCAGATGTACGGTCACGAATTCGTATATACCGATGTTGACATGGGCGGCTGTGCCATCGACAAGTGGGGCGATCCTCTGCCGGAGGCAGAGCTTGCCAAATGTACCGCTTCTGACAGCGTCCTGCTGGGCGCCGTGGGCGGTCCCAAGTGGAACGATGTGCCCGGTCCCATGCGGCCTGAGAAGGGCCTGCTCCGGCTCAGAGCCGGCATGGGCGTTTACAGCAACAACCGCCCTGCCAAGATCTGGCCGCAGCTGGCGGACGCTTCCCCGCTGAAGAAGTCCATCGTGGACAAGGGGATCGACTTCATCATCGTCCGGGAGCTGATCGGCGGCATCTACTTCGGCAAGCATGAGACTGTCGATGAGGACGGCCAGAAGGTAGCGGTGGATGAGCTCCGCTACTCCGAAGAGGAGATCCGCCGGATCGGACGGATCGGCTTCGAGACCGCGCAGAAGCGTGGAAAGCGGCTCTGCTCCGTAGAGAAGAGCAACGTGCTGGATTCCTCCCGGCTGTGGAAGAAGGTCATGCATGAGCTGGCGGCGGAGTATCCCGATGTGGAGCTGTCCGATATGCTGGTGGACAACGCCGCCATGCAGATCGTGAAGGATCCCAGCCAGTTCGATGTGATGGTCACGGAGAACATGTTCGGTGACATCCTCTCTGACGAAGCTTCCATGATCACCGGCTCCATCGGTATGATCCCCTCCTCCAGTCTGGGTGCCACCGGCTGTGGCCTGTATGAGCCGATCCATGGCTCCGCGCCCGACATCGCGGGGAAAGACATTTGCAACCCCATCGGCACGATCCTCTCCGCCGCCATGATGCTGAGGTTCTCCTTCGATATGGCCGAAGAGGCCCGGTGCATCGAGGACGCGGTATCCGCAGTCCTGACCGCTGGCTATCGCACCGGTGACATCGATGACGGCACCGGCATTCGGGTGGGTTGTACCCAGATGGGCCGTCTCATCATAGAGAATTTGAAGAAAGGATGATCTTATGCAGCTTTCCGGTTCTGACATCATCGTGCGTACCCTGATCGAGCAGGGCGTGGACGTGGTCTTCGGCTACCCCGGCGGTCAGGTCATCAACCTGTATGATTCCCTTTACAAATATCAGGACGAGCTGAAGCACGTGCTGACCGCCCATGAGCAGGGCGCGTCCCACGCCGCCGACGGCTACGCCCGTGCTACCGGTAAGGTGGGCGTTTGCATTGCCACCTCCGGTCCCGGTGCCACCAATCTGGTCACCGGCATCGCCACCGCCTATCTGGACTCCGTGCCGCTGGTGGCGATCACCGGCAACGTGCCTAACTCCGTGATCGGTACCGACGGCTTCCAGGAGATCGATATCACCGGTATCACTCTGCCGATCACCAAGCACAACTACTTCGTTGGCGCGGTGGAGGATCTGGCGGACACGATCCGTGAGGCCTTCAAGCTGGCCATGTCCGGCCGTCCCGGCCCGGTGCTGGTGGACGTGCCCAAGGATGTCCAGATCGCCATGTACGACTATGAGCCTTACGCTCCGGTGCTTCCCGACGAGAAGCAGGCGGCGAAGGCGGTCCGTATCGCTCAGGCGGCTCAGATCATCAACGAGGCCAAGAAGCCTTTCGTGTACTTCGGCGGCGGCATGGTCGCGGCAGAGGCCCAAGCGGAGATGCTGGCGCTGGCGGAAAAGATCGACGCCCCCATCGGTTGTTCCATGATGGGCGTGTCCGGTGTCCCCACGGACCATCCCCGGTTCCTCGGGATGCAGGGCATGCACGGCCATTACGCCTGCTCCACTGCCATGCATCACGCCGACTGCATCATCGCGCTGGGTGCCCGTTTCAATGACCGGGTCACCGGCAACCGCGCCAAGTTCGCCAAGAACGCCAAGATCGTCCACATCGACATCGACGGCGCCGAGCTTTCCAAGACCGTCAGCGCCGCCTGCGGTCTCCGTGGAGACCTGAAGCAGACTCTCCAGAAGCTTCTGCCTCAGGTGGAGGGAGCCCCCAAGCCCCAGTGGATGGCCCACATCGCCGAGCTTCGGCAGGTGGAGGAACAGGGGCAGGACAAGCGGGAGGGCATGACTCCCTTCAATGTGCTCTCCAAGCTCAATGAGCATTTGGGTGAGGACACCCCTGTGGCCACCGACGTGGGCCAGCATCAGTGCTGGGCCGCCCAGTATGTGAAGTTCGCCAATACCCGCCGGTTCATCACCAGCGGTGGCCTTGGCACCATGGGCTTCGGCATGGGCGCGGCGATCGGTGCCCAGATGGGTACCGGTCAGCGGACGGTGCTGGTCACCGGTGACGGCAGCTTCGGCATGAACCTCAACGAGCTGGCCACCGCCGTGGCCAATAAGGTGCCCCTTGTGATCCTTCTGCTGAACAACGGCGTGCTGGGTATGGTCCGCCAGTGGCAGACCCTCTTCTTCCAGAAGCATTATTCCAACACCATGCTGGATGCCCGTCAGACGGACTTCGTGAAGCTGGCACAGGCCTTCGGCGCGCAGGCCAGCCGAGCCCTGACGCTGGAGGAGCTGGAGGAGGCTCTGACTGCCGCCTTCGCCTGCGACGGTCCGTATCTGATCGACTGCGCCATCGACAAGGACGAATTCGTGCTGCCCATGCTGCCCCCCGGCGGTTCCATGGACGACATCATCGTGAAAGTGGGTGACTGAATATGAAGATCTTCACCATCGCCATCCTTGTGAACAACCAGTTCGGCGTGCTGAACCGGATCACCAGTATGTTCCGTCGCCGTCAGTTCAACATCCACTCCCTCACCGTGAGTGAGACGGAGAATGTGGAGTTCTCCCGACTCACCATCCAGTCCGAGGGCGAGGAGGTCACCAAGCAGCAGCTGATCAACCAGCTCTACAAGCTGCCGGACGTGGTCTCCATCCAGGAGCTCGATCCGCAGGTGACCATCAGCCGTGAGCTGATGCTGATCAAAATGCGTAACTCCGCCGCTACTCGCGGCGATGTCCGGGGCGCGATCGATGCCTTCGAGGGCAAAATCGTGGATTACAACCGGGAATCTTTGACGATCCAGCTGGTTGGAGACAGTCGGAAGATCGATAATTTCGTCAATCTGATGAAAGAATATGAAATACTTGAGATCTGCCGTACAGGTGTGGTATCCTTAGAGCGAGGCGCTTCCACGATCCGCCGTGTGACCAATTTGTAAAACACGCCCGTAGGGGCGGATGCCCACATCCGCCCAGGGCCGATGTAGGCATCGGCCCCTACGAGGTGGGATAAAAAACGAAAAACCAATGAAAGAGGTAATCATCATGAACAGGATTTTCTATCAGCAGGATTGCGATCTGCAGAAGCTGGCCGGTAAGACCGTCGCCATCATCGGTTATGGCTCTCAGGGCCATGCCCACGCTCTGAACCTGAAGGACAGCGGCGTGAACGTGGTGGTCGGTCTGTACGCCGGCTCCAAGAGCTGGGCCAAGGCGGAAGCGCAGGGCGTCACCGTCATGACCGCCGCCGAGGCCGCTGCCGCCGCCGACGTGATCATGATCCTGATCAACGACGAGAAGCAGGCCAAGCTCTACAAGGAGTCCATCGAGCCCAACCTGACCGAGGGCAAGACCCTGATGTTCGCCCACGGCTTCAACATCCACTTCGGCTGCATCAAGCCCCCCAAGAACGTCAACGTGGTCATGGTCGCCCCCAAGGGCCCCGGTCACACCGTCCGTTCCGAGTATCAGGTGGGCAAGGGCGTTCCCTGCCTGATCGCCGTGGAGCAGGATGCCACCGGCGACGCCTGGGAGATCGGTCTGGCTTACGCCGCCGGTATCGGCGGTGCCCGTGCCGGTGTTCTGGAGACCAACTTCCGTACCGAGACCGAGACCGACCTGTTCGGTGAGCAGGCTGTCCTGTGCGGCGGTGTCTGCGCTCTGATGCAGGCTGGCTTCGAGACTCTGGTGGAGGCCGGTTACGACCCCCGGAACGCTTACTTCGAGTGCGTCCATGAGATGAAGCTGATCGTTGACCTGATCTACCAGTCCGGCTTCGCCGGCATGCGTTACTCCGTGTCCAACACCGCAGAGTACGGCGACTACATCACCGGTCCCAAGATCATCACCGAGGAGACCAAGAAGGCCATGAAGAAGGTCCTGGCCGACATCCAGGACGGCACCTTCGCCAAGGACTTCCTGCTGGATATGTCCGATGCCGGTTCTCAGGTCCACTTCAACGCCATGCGGAAGATCGCCGCTGAGCATCCTCTGGAGGTCGTGGGCGCTGACATCCGTAAGCTGTACAGCTGGAACGACGAGGAGAAGCTGATCAACAACTGATAAGATATTGTCATCGCGAGGAGCGGAGCGACGTGGCGATCCCCCGGTATCTGGGGCGGCCCGGTTCCTTGGGGGATCGCCACGTCGGCTGCGCCTCCTCGCGATGACATTCGTATTTTCAAAAGAAAGCAGGTAGACTGTTATGATCTATGATAAGATCGTTTGTGGGGCGGAGAACGCGCCTCATCGGAGCCTTTATCATGCGCTGGGCATGACCAAGGAGGAGCAGAGCCGCCCTCTGATCGCGGTGGTCAGCTCCTATAACGAGATCGTGCCGGGGCATATGAATCTGGATAAGATCGTGGATGCCGTGAAGCTGGGCGTGGCCATGGCCGGCGGTACGCCCATCGTGTTCCCGGCGATCGCGGTGTGTGACGGCATCGCCATGGGCCATGAGGGCATGAAGTATTCTCTCGTGACCCGTGACCTGATCGCTGACTCCACCGAAGCCATGCTCCGTGCCCACGGCTTCGACGGCGTGGTGATGGTGCCCAACTGCGACAAGAACGTGCCGGGTCTGCTGATGGCGGCGGCACGGGTGAACATCCCTACGGTGTTCGTTTCCGGTGGCCCCATGCTGGCAGGCCGGGTCCATGGCAAGAAGACCAGCCTGTCCTCCATGTTCGAGGCCGTGGGCGCTTATGCCGCCGGCAAGATCGACGAGGCGGAGCTGACGCTGTGTGAGGAGAACACCTGCCCCACCTGCGGCTCCTGCTCCGGTATGTACACCGCAAACTCCATGAACTGTCTGACAGAGGTGCTGGGCATGGGCCTGAAGGGCAACGGCACGATCCCCGCGGTGTATTCCGCCCGGATCGAGCTGGCGAAGCATGCCGGTATGCAGGTCATGGAACTGGTGAAGAAGGGCATCCGCCCCCGGGACATCATGACCGAGGCGGCGATCCGCAACGCCCTGACCGCCGATATGGCGCTGGGCTGTTCCACCAACTCCATGCTCCATCTGCCTGCCATCGCCAACGAGTGCGGCGTGAAGCTGGATCTGGACATCGCCAACGAGATCTCTGCCAAGACCCCCAACCTGTGCCATCTGGCCCCGGCAGGTCCCACCTATATGGAGGATCTGAACGAGGCTGGCGGTGTCCATGCGGTGATGAAGGAGCTGACCAAGCTGGGTCTGCTGGATACCTCCGTTATGACCGTCACCGGCCGGACGCTGGAGGAGAACCTGAAGGGCGTTGTGAACAAGGATACCTCCGTGATCCGTCCGGTGGAGGATCCCTACTCCGCCACCGGCGGCATCGCCGTGCTCCGGGGCAATCTGGCTCCCGATGGCGGTGTGGTGAAGCGCTCCGCTGTGCTTCCTGAGATGCTGGTCCACGAAGGTCCTGCCCGTGTCTTCGAGTGCGAGGAGGATGCCATGGCGGCGATCCTGGCAGGGAAGATCAAGGCCGGTGATGTGGTGGTGATCCGCTACGAGGGCCCCAAGGGCGGTCCCGGTATGCGTGAGATGCTCAACCCCACCTCTGCCATCATGGGTCAGGGTCTGGGCAATTCTGTGGCCCTGATCACTGACGGCCGGTTCTCCGGTGCTACCCGTGGCGCCTGCATCGGTCACGTTTCTCCCGAAGCCGCTTCCGGCGGTCCCATCGGCGTGGTCCGGGAGGGCGACATCATCTCCATCGATATCCCCAACAACAAGCTGGAGCTAAAGATCTCCGACGAGGAACTGGCGGAGCGTATGGCCGCTTTCGTGCCTAAGAAGAAGGAGCTGTCCGGCTATCTGAAGCGCTACGCCGCTCTGGTGTCCAGCGGCGCCACCGGCGCTGTGCTGAACGTATGAGACAGCTGTCGATCCGGCTGGGCTCTCTGGCGGTGTTCCGTCAGCTCCTCCGGGACCCGGTGATCGGTGCCTTGCGGGACTATCTGCGGACAGATCCCGGTCAGGTGGAGGAGGCGGTGAGTCGGTATGCCGACTTCGTCTCCCGGCTGTATGAGGCCGGATGCCCCTCCTTGGCCGCCTATGTGCGTGCCATCGTGGGGGACGATGAGAACCCTTATATCCGTACCGTGGGCAGGGGAGAGGTCCCCTCGCCCCGGATGGAGCAGAGCGTCCGGCAGGAATTGCAGATCCTGCAGACGGTGGCAGATCTGACCCCGGAGGTCCTGCGGAAGGAGCTTCGCTGGGAGGGGGACCTGCCTCTGTTCGATACGGAGGATGTGGATCTGACGGGGCACTACTTCGAGCGTTGCCGCAACATCTCCAAATACGGCTACGGCATGTATGCGCGGAACCGGATGTTCTACATCGATACCCACGGCCACATCGTGCCTGTCCGGGACCCCGATGGGGTGCGGCTGTCCTCTCTGGTGGACTATGAGCGTGAAAAGAAGATCGTCATGGACAATACCCTCGCTCTGCTCCAGGGGAAGCCTGCCGCCAATATCCTGCTCAGTGGCGATGCCGGTACCGGCAAGTCCTCCACCGTCAAGGCGGTGGTCAATGAGCTGGCCGATCAGGGTCTGCGGATCCTGGAGGTCCGGAAGGAACAGCTCCGGCAGATCCCCGGCGTGCTGGATGAGCTCAGCGGCAATCCTCTGAAATTCATCCTGTTCATCGACGACCTTTCTTTCCGGAAGGATGACGATGATTTCTCCGCCATGAAGGCGATCCTGGAGGGCTCCGTGTCCGCCAAGTCCCGGAACGTGGTGATCTACGCCACCTCCAACCGGCGGCACCTGATCCGGGAGAGCTTCTCGGAACGGGACGGGGACGATATCCACCGCAATGACACCATGCAGCAGATCATCTCCCTGTCGGAGCGGTTCGGGATCCAGATCACCTTTCAGAAGCCCGGGAAGCAGACCTACCAGTCCATCGTCCGGGAGCTGGCGGATCGGGCCGGTCTGCGCTACGATCCTCAGGAGCTCCAGATCCGTGCCGAGCAGTTCGCGCTGGGCCGTGGCGGTCGCTCCGCCCGTGCCGCCAAGCAGTTCGTGGACGGTTTGATCGCGGAGGAAGGGAAATAAGGACATAAAAAGAAGTCGGCCTTAGGGCCGACTTCTTTTTTAAGCGGTATGCTTTTTCCGGATCACATGGACGATGCCCTTGATGATCAGGTTGGTGCCGAGGATCATCAGGGAGATCACGGCGGCGCATTCGAGCTGCATTTGGGCTTCGAACTGGTTGATCATCAGGGAGACCGGCTTGTTCTTGGTGGTGGCAAGGAAGGACACCGCGGAGATCGTCATCATGCAGTTGACGAAGAAGTAAGAGAACATCTCAAGCAAAGTGTACTTGCACTGGGGGATCAGCACGTCCCGGATCAGGCAGGCACGCTTGATGCCCATGGCGTGGGCC
>JAFNXT010000110.1 GCA_017378975.1 Oscillospiraceae bacterium | reverse complement strand
GCTGTGGCCGCAGAGGTCACAGGTGTAGGTGGTGTAGCCGTCGGTGGTACAACTGGGGGTGGTGACCACACTGCGGTAGCTGTGGGTCAGGGGAGCGCCGGAGGTGGTGCCGCAGTTCTTGCAGGTCATGGGGCTGGTGCAGGTGGCTTCCTTCCAGCTATGGCCGGAGGCGGTGACGTAGTCGCCCTTGTAGCTGTGGCCGCAGGTGTTACAGGTGTAGGTGGTGTAACCGTCGGTCATACAGCCGGGGGCCGTCACCACGGTGTTGTAGCTGTGGCCCAGCGCGTCACCGCTGGTGGTACCGCAGGTGGTACAGGTGGCGGACTGCGTACAGGTGGCGGCGTTCCAGCTATGGCCGGTGGCAGGGATCTGGTCGCCGGTGTAGCTGTGGCCGCAGGTGGCGCAGGTGTAGGTGGTGAAGCCACCGGTGGTGCAGGTGGGCTTGGTGACCTTCGTGGAATAGCTGTGGCCCAGGGCGCTGCCGTTGGTGACACCGCAGGTGGTACAGGTAGCGGCCTGAGTACAGGTGGCGTTGCTCCAGTTGTGACCGGTGGCAGAGGTCTGGCTACCGGTGTAGCTGTGACCGCAGGTATTGCAGGTGTAGGTGGTGTAGCCGCCGGTGGTACAGGTGGGCTTGGTGACCTGACTGGTGTAGCTGTGGCCGGCGGGGTTGCCGCTCATGGTGCCGCAGGTGGTACAGGTCATAGGCTCGGTACAGGTGGCGTTCTTCCAGCTATGACCGGTGGCAGAGGTCTGGTTGCCGGTGTAGCTGTGACCGCAGGTGGAGCAGGTGTAGGTGGTGTAGCCGCCGGTGGTACAGGTGGGCTTGGTCACCTTGGAGGAGTAGCTGTGGCCGGCGGGACTGCCGGAGGTGGCGCCGCAGACGGTACAGGTGGCGGACTGGGTGCAGGTGGCGGTGGAATAGGAGTGACCGGTGGCGGCGATCGTCTGGGTCTCAACGTGGCCGCATGCGGTACAGGTCCGCTGTTTGGTGCCAGTGGCGGTACAGGTGGCGGCCTGAGTGGTGGTGTAGCTGCCGTAGCTGTGGACACCTGCCGCGATGGTCGTCTTTTCGGTCAGGCCGCAGGTGGTGCAGTAGACCACCTTGGAGCCGGTATCGGTACAGGTGGCGGCTTTCAGGACCGCCTCGGAGTTCTTATGGCTGCAGGTCGTCTGGTCCTTGGCGGAGCTGACCACGGTGAAGTAATGTGTCTTCACGGTACGGGTGCCTTCCGCAAGGCCCAGCTCCGTGGGGGACTTGGCATAGTAGCTGGAGAAGGTGACGGTGATCAGGTAGGTGTGCAGACCGGTGGTCAGGTCGCCGAAGGACACGGCCATATCGATGGCACTGCCGGAAAGGGAATGCTTGTTATTGCTGACCGTGGCGGAGCCGCCGGTGACGGGGGTGCCGGAGGTATCCACACCGGAGAACACCTGGACCTTCAGGGTGCCCAGCGTGTTATAAGTGGACTTGACGGTACCGGTGACATCGAAGGTGTTGCCCTTCACATGGCCGTTGGGATAGGCGGCACCGGAGATCTTGATGTCATCGTAGGCCTTCTTGTCGAAGGTGGTGTAGCCGGAGTAGATGTAGCCGCTCTGACCGTCGGAGGTCTTCACCTGATAGAAGATGTTGCCGCCGGAGTTGACATACAGACCGGTGGAGCTGTACTGGGTGCCGTTGGGAGCGGCCTCCAGCGCCACGGAGGTGTTGCCGGTCTTGGCGGTCCGGGGCTCGCTGAAGATGCTGGTATCCCGGTCGGTGGTGAACAGCACACGGGAGGGGTAGAAGGTACACTGGTCGAAGTAGCTCTCCACCAGCTCGGCACCGCCCACGGAGAAGTCGTGGTCCACCAGAAGGGCCGTGCCGGTGACGGCGGAGGCGACGGTCTTGGCGGAGGCGTAGTAGCTGGTATAGTGGGCGGAGATGGCGTAGGTATAAACGCCCTTGGTCAGGTCGCCGAAGGAGGTGGCGTTGTCGATGTCGCTGTTGGCCAGGGTATACTTGTTGTTGACCGCCACATCCTCGCCGCCGGTGACGGGATCGCCGCTGGGGCTCTGGCCCTCGTAGATGTAGACGGAGACCTTGTCCAGACGGTTGTTGGTGGAGGTCACAGTGCCGTCCACGATGAATACATCGCCCACGGCGTGATCGACGGGCAGGCTGTGGCCGGAGATCTTGATATCAGAGGTATCGACACCCAGATACTCCGTCCGCTGGGAGTAGAGGTAGCCGGTCTTGCCGTCGGAGGTCTTCACCTGATACCACATATTGCCGGCGGAGTTGGCATACAGGCCGGTGGCCACGATCTCGGTACCGGCGGAGATGGATTCCAGATCGGTAGAGGCACTGCGGGGCTCGGAGTCGATCACCGTGTCCTCCGTGACCTTCAGCTTGGCGTGGGAGGGGTAGTAGGTACAGCCGTCCAGAGAGGAGTCGCCGGAGACCTCGGCCGTATAGCCGTTGAAGCCGTACTTCTTGACGATGGAGGGGTAGTCCTTATAGACCACGTCGCCGTCGTAGGGACCGTAGCCGCTGATCCACACGGAGTCGGTGAACTGGTACATACCGTACTGGGAAGCGTAGGTGGGACCGTACTTCCAGTAGTCGCCGGTGCCGTCATAGGAGCCGTCGCCGACTGCCAGATAGTGCGCGATCCAGACCTCGTATTTGGCACAGATCGTGCTCATGGGGAGCTGAGTCGAGAAGTATTTGCCGGTGTACATACCCACGAGGTAGCCTTCCGCCGCCAGCATATCCATGGCTGTCAGACAGATCTGCTGGGAGGTGGAGGCGCTCAGGGCCTGTTGGGTGGCATCCTCATAGTCGAAGTAGACGGGATATTCGTATTTCTTTCCCTTGATATAAGAGAGGAAGTCGTTCATATCCTGCTTTACCGCGGAAACGGAGGTGGCGTAGGAGTAATAGTATACGCCCACGTCCAGACCGGCGGCTTTGGCGTTGGTGTAGTAGGTCTCGAAGCAGGTGTCCTTACCGTTGGTGGTACCGGCACGGAGGATGACGAAGTCATAGCCGGCGTTCTTGATCCGGTTGAAGTTCAGGGAGCTTCCCTGCCAATCGGATACGTCCAGACCGAAGGCCACATATTCGCCGGTACCGGCCATGCCGCCCTTATAGCCACGCTCGTAGCCGTTGGAGCCGCTGGTGACGGAGCCGCCGGAGGAGGAACCGCCGGAATCGGAGCCGGTATAGTCCGGGTTCAGAAGCTGACCGGCCTTCAAAAGGGCGAGGAGCTGATTGTTCTGGTCGGCGGTGCCGGAGAAATCGGTGATACCGTTCTTGGCGGCGATGCGCTTGTGCAGTTCCCAGTCACAGTTGATGCCGATCTCGGACATACCGCCGTAGAAGGTGGTGGCGGAGGAGGAGCAGGCGGGGTAATACTTGCCGCTGGTACTGCCGGAGGAGCTGCCGCCGGAGTTGGTGGAGCCGTCAGGGGCGGCAGGGACGGAGCCGGTGTAGCGGTAGATGCCGTAGTAGCCGCCGTAGTTGGCGCCCAGATCCGAGGGAGACCACCAGGTGCGCTTCAGCTGGGGAGGCGTCTGCTCGGTGATCTCGATGGAGGTCAGGGTGCCGGAGCTGTTATAGACCAGATCCGTGACCAGCACCACGTGGCCCACGTCGTTGGAGTTCAGGCAGTCACCGATCTGCAACAGGGAGGTGTTGGAGGCGGTGGCCATGCCGATGTAAGTAGAGACCTGAGGGATGGAGTAGGTGGTCTTACGGTCGATGCCCCAGCACCAGGAGACGAAGGCGGAGCAGTCGGTGGCGTAATAGACCGAAGAGGTGCTCGAATAGGTGGACCGGGAGGTATAGAACACACTGCCCGGGGTGTTGGCGGCGGTGATGAAGTCATCGATCGACACATAGTAGCCGATGTAGGCACCGGAGTTGATCGGTTGACCGTAGGGGACACGGTAGCGGCTGCCGGCCTGGAACAGGGTGTTGTAGTTCCAGCCGTAGACATCCTGCTGGCAGGTCCACAGGATGTTGTACATGTAGTCCGCACGGGCCACGATGTTGTTCTGGGACGCGGTGGCGGCATGGACCGGATGAGAGATCTTGGGCGGCAGGAGACCTGCCAGCAAGATGGAACACAGGAGCATGATCGCGGCGCGTTTGATGAAGCTGAGCTTTTTCATGATGTTGCATGGTACGGTGAGGAGCGTACCATTGCCTCCTTTCATAAATGTTGGCGGGGATCTTCGGATATTCTCTATCCTATGATATCATTTTGTTACGGATAATGCAAATCCTTCCTGCATAGTTCAATAAAAACAGCGTTTTCTACAAAAGAAGATTGGGCGTTTTAGAGAAGATGCCTACGTGGGACAGGCACGGATGGACAGGCGGACAGGCGCGGCGCGGAAGTGATTTCAGGGTTGATTTTTTTATTGCCTGATATATAATATAATAGAGTGAACATCTGCTTCTATTGGGGGCGATGTTCTCAAATACAAGGAGGAAAAACCCATGAGACACAGTTTTTTCCAGAGATTCCTGGCATTTTTGCTGTGCTTTGCCATGGTCCTGCCCAACCTGACAGGACTGGCCTGGGCGGCAGAGTCTGAGACGGTCACACCGTCCGGCGAGAGCCAGAAGCCCACAGGCTGGGTGCCGGTGGACCCGGAGGATATCCCGGTCTATACGACTGCCTCGGGCAAGGTGTCCCAAGAGCTGGAATGTGAATGCGGCAACGGCCTGACACAGGACGGGGCCCAGTCCCACATGACCATCGTCACCGGCACCAACGCCACGGAATACAACGCTTATCTGGCGGTCTTGGAGCAGGCGGGGTTCAAGAAGACCTTCGAGAACGCCATCGCCGCCCAGAGCGGTCAGAACCTGTTCTCCAAGTGGCTGTCTCCCAAGGGGGACTATGTGCTGACGGTGTATTTCTCTCCTTATTATAAGGAAGTACATATCGTGGCCGATACCTCCGAGGATATGGTCAAGAGCTTCTCCGGCGGCTTCAAGTATGAGAGCGCCACCGGGGAGACGGCGGAGCCCATGATCACCATGTACGGGCTGTCCATGACCCCCGGGGGCTACGATATCACCTCCGCCGCGCCGGAGTATACCACCGGTCAGCGTAACTGCGGTGCCGCCGTGGTGATCCGGATGCCGGACAACAGCCTGTTCATCAACGACAGCGGCGATCTGCACCAGTGGAGCGACGAGGTCTGCGCGGACTTCCTGGACTTCTGCCGCCAGATCACGGGCAAGAGCGAGGGCCAGAAGGTGGTCATCAACACCTGGTTCCTGTCCCACCTCCACTCCGACCATTTCGGCGGTCTGCCCCGGTTCATCGACAAGTACCACGATCAGATCGATATCAAAAACGTGATGTACAGCATCGATGACGAGATGATCGGGTCCTCCCGGGACATCTCCGACATCATGGCCATGGTCGGGGCATGGTACCCGGAGGCCAGGTACTACAAGCCCCACACCGGTGATGCGTTTGACATCGCCGGGATCGGCTTCGAGGTGATCTATACCCAGGAGGACCGGTTCCTGCCTGCGGCGGACGGGAGCCTGAGCTTCGGCAAGGTGTCCAGCAAGACCAGAGACAACGGCACCTACCGCCCCTTCCTCCAGGATCTGGGCGAGCATCCTGAGGGCAACAAGTACGACTTCAACGACACCTCCACGGTGCTGAAGGTCACCTTCCCACGGGAGCAGACCGGCGCGGACCGGGACCATACCATGATCCTTTACGGTGACGTGAACCTGGCCGACCAGGTCATGCTGGATATGCTGGCCCCTTCTGTGCTGGCTACGGACATCATGATGGTGCCTCACCACGGCCATGACGCCCATCCGGAGCTGGTGGCCCTGTCCGGAGCCGCCATCTTCCTGTATACCCAGCATAAGCAGGCGATCTACGGCCCCGATGACGACTATACCACCAAGGATGCCACGGGCACCTACCGGCCCAACCTGCGCAACCTCTTCCTGGAGATGCAGGAGCAGGACGCGGACGGGGACGGTAAGCCGGATCTCTATTTCGATACCACTGCCACCCGGAAGACCTATTGGGAGGGCAATGAGACGGCGGTGATCCTGTTCGGCGAGGACAAGAGCTTCGCGGAGGCTTCCGCTCTGAGCCTGACCAGGGACAGTGAGGACCCCACGGGCTATTCCGTCTATACCAGACCGGCGGAGAGCTTCGAGTATGAGAACTGGACCATGTTCTCCACGGTGGTGGGCTCCGATGTGGCCACCAGTCCCAACGTTCAGACCAACAACGTGATCATCCGCGGCAATGCCGTGGAGGTGGACAACGACAGCAAGGTCAACGACATCCTCAAATCCGGGAACAAGTACATCATCGTGCATGATGCCACGGATCAGGTCATGAGCTACCGGACCCTCAATGGGTCTGCCAACCCTGACCGGCCCGGCTCGTTGCAGCTTTCCACCTATCAGAACGTCCAGGCCGGTCTGGCGGATCTGTACTTCTGGTATGATGACAACGGCGCGGTAGACAAGAACATCTACTTCTCTCAAAATCACCGGGATGAGATCCTGTGGGAGTTCACGCTGCTGGACATCTTCGATAAGGTAGCGAACAGCGATGAGCTGACGCATACCGGCTACGACCCCAAATTCGGCGGCGAGGCGAAGGAATACTTTTACTGCTCCTACTGGTATAAGGGCGTGAACTCCGTGGCGGAGCCCTACTGGACCACGGCAGAGGCCGATGCCCAGACGGCATGGCGGCAGTTGGTGGTCGCCACCAACGGCGACTCCTTCATGCGGAAATTCTCTGATCAGGCCACCTACAACACCCGTATCGAGTTCTTCAGGAACGACGGCACCACGGATGTGGACGGCGACGGCGTGGCGGAGACCTGCGATACCTGCCTGATCTATTACCACAGCGGCGAGACCTATCGGTTCCTGACGGTGGATGAGGCAGGCAACTGGGTCGCCAAGCGGTATACCAGCACGGCAGCGGCGAAGGCGGATCTGGAGCAGCTGAAGCTGCGGCTCTATAAATACGACGAGACCACCGCGGCCCAGAAGGTGAAGGCCGTGGGGCCCCAGACCTACACCGTGGTCAAGGGCACCGCGCAGGCCGATGTGATCGACAGCATCGCTTACCAGCTCGCCGTGAAGGACGCTACCCGTAAGGATCTGGAGATCCCCTGCAGCGGCATCGTGGCCAAGGCCGGCTATTATTGGCTGGATGGCTCCATGGATACCTCTGTGGCCGGAAAGAGCCAGATCCAGGTGAAGTACCGCAACGATGACGGCACCGACACCCTGATCACCACCCTGACCATGGAGGTGGAGGACCGCTTCGTGCTGGGCGGCGACGTGACCCCTGAGGGCATGGCGGCGGAGGATTCCACCATCACCGGCAACGTCTTCGCCAGCCGCAACGAGTCCGGCCAGGTCGTGGACCGGATCATGGGCGTGGTGAGCCTGGGCCCCGACGGTCATTCCCGTCAGGAGGTCTCCGTCAACGTGGGCATGCTCAGCTATGACGAAAACTCCACCGTCACCGTCCCCGGTGGCTCGGCGGTCTCTGCCGGCCCCGCCGGTGCGCTGGTGGAGACGGATATGGCCCCCGGCACCGTGTATCACGGCCTGACCCTGAGCTACGACGGCGTGGTGATCAGTGACGACTTTACCCTGACGATCCAGAAGATCGACGTGGTGGATCAGCCTCAGTATCCTCAGCCCGGCTCCGTGACGGTGGACAAGACCGGCAGCTACGGCGGTGCCAGCTTCTCCACCTCCGGTATCGCCAATGTGCAGCTTTCCGCCACCGGCGTGCCCCAGACCGAGGGCGTGGACATGATCATCACGCTGGATATGTCCGGCTCCATGTCCTACCCCGTCAGCAACCAGGATGCCACGGCCCGTCTGGATGCCCTGAAGGACTCCATGAAGAAGCTGATCGTCACCCTGCAGGCCAGCGACATGGAATTCCGTATCGCGATCTCCGATTTCGGCGACCTGGATCACTATATGCTCGACGGCGCCGTGGCGGATGAGAGCATCCGGGAGATCTCCTTCTTCGATGCCACCGGCGGTACCGACTGGAACGACGGCGACGTGATCTACGGCTCCAACTACGAGTTCTATAACCACCTGAACTACGTCTACACCGACTATACGGTGGCTTCCTACTACAATAAAAATACGCCCAGCATCATCATCGATCAGGCGGCTTACGACGCGCTGACCGCTGAGGAGCGGAAGGAGTACAACCGGGACCGTGACGAGCCCTGGAAGGATACGATCACCAAGTGGAACCGTGTCCATGACCAGTATATGGGCAGTCTGGAGCCCACCGTGTATACCGGCAGCATGAAGACCGACGCGGCGGCCTTCGTCTCCGTCAAGGACAAGACCTACGAGGAATGGTGTGCCCTGATCGACGGCTTCAAGCAGGGCGAGGGCTACCTGTACGGCACCAACTATGACCGTGGCCTGGAGTATATGTACCGGCTGGGCTATGCAGTCCAGCAGCATAACATCGACAACAGTCTGGACCGTCAGGTGGTGGGCATCTTCATGTCCGACGGCGCCCCCATGCAGTACAACTACTTCTCCGGCCGTACCATCACCAGTGCCTGGACCGACTGGTTCACCGGCGCGATCGACCCGGACAAGTTCCAGAGCGCTGCGTTCGATGAGGATGACAAGCCCCAGAAGCTGGAGCTGCTGGAGCAGGTCCTGCTGGAGGTCCTGAAGACCAGGCAGCATTCCCTGGCGAACCCTGATGCGCTGTTCTATCGCTCCGCTGACGCGGAGACCCGACTGGTCAGCGCGGGGATCGTGAAGGAGGACGGCACCGCCAAGTATGATAAGAACACGGCCGTCCGTGGCTGGCCCAAGGATGGTTCCAAGCAGCTCTCCTGGGCGAAGATGGCCAACGGTGCGGAGGCCTATTTCCTGCTGGAGAACACCAGCTTGCAGGAATGCACCAGTATCTACTCCGTCATGGCCCGCAACGGTATCCTGCTGGACGAGAAGGGCTTCCAGCGGCTGGCGGATGTGAACGGTGTGTCCATCGACGTGGCCAATGCCACTCAGGAGGAGATCCGTGTGGCGGATCAGGCCCTGCTGGCGATCGCCAAGAGCCAGCAGCCCGGCGCGCTGACGCTGCGCTATCCTACCACCACGCTTTCCACCCGCTATCTGTACGATCCCGATGCTACGGATCTGTATACGTCCCTTGAGGCTCTGATGGGCCGGGAGGTCACCTGGATCGACCTGGTCCAGATCGCCTACCGCAGCGCCGACAGAGTGGGTGACGACCAGAGCAAGGACAGCCTGGGCTACGTGGAGGTTGGTGGTGTGCAGTATGACCTGCAGACCATGCTCAAGGAGATCTACGCGGAGGTCACCGTGGTCAATGAGGGCTATGAGTGGGCCACCCTGAGCCCCTACCATTACTTCTACAACGAAGACGGCAAGAACTGGTGGGCAGAGGCCATCAAGGGCGACACCGACAAGCTCTACCCCGTGATCAACAAGTATGCCCACGACGAGGTCTATGAGGGCTACAACGGCACCGTCCGGAACTACTACGATGACGGCTCCGACGCGGCCTGGGCCGGTCAGGACTATATCGGCGGCTTCCGGGGCCTGGGCATCCCGATCTATACGCTGGGTATGTCCATCGGTGATACGGTCCTCCTCACCCACGAGGACACCCAGATGGTGCTCGACAACATCTCCAGCGGTGAGAGCTATGCCTTTGCCGCTTACTCCGGCGATGATCTGAACGCGATCTTCGCGTCGATCGCCTCTTCTGTGACCAGTTCCGCCACCAGAGCCTACTTCGTGGATACGCTGGGCGAGGACTACGATCTGCAGACCACCGTGATCAAGAACGTGGAGCCCGCGATCGAAGTGCGGAACTATGTGCTGGACAAGGAGCATCAGCGTACCGGGGAATACCAGGTGCTGGAGCGTGTCACCTTCGGTGGCAGTGGCGTCGCCACCTCCTCCGCCGTCAGCAAGGCAGTGGTGACGACCGACCCTGAGACCGAGGAAGAGATCACGGTCGTGGTCCGCCCCGACATCTGGCTGGATAACGGTCTGATCGACGGCAAGCACTTCTACTACAATACCAACACCGCCGGGACTGACCGGGATCTGAACCACAACGGTATCACCTCTCTGGAGGATGGCGACATCGTGGACGGTGAGATCAGGCTGGATCTGTCCGGTGACGGTAAGCTCGACTACACGCTGGCCCCTGAGACCTTCTTCTGGATCCTGGGTGCCATCGGTTCGGATCAGCTGGTGCTGGATTATCCCGTGGTGCTGACCGGTTCCGATTCCGAGGATCCCGCTGTGATCCCGGAGCCCGGTAAATACCCCACCAACGAATCCGCCAAGCTGTATTATGTGAACTACATCGGCAACGATGAGGTCAAGGATACGGTGTCTCCTCAGTTCTCCTGGGGCGACAGCATGAGCGTGGACAAGAAGGCCGAGAAGCAGGAAGAGAACTATCTGCTGACGCTGGAGGCCTTCACCAACGGTCAGACCACCCAGTTCAACAAGACCGAGCCTGCCGACATCGTGCTGGTGCTCGATCAGTCCGCCTCCATGTACACCCCGGCCGGTCATTCCGCCGATGTGCTGAAGGCCGATGAGGCCCACAGCGTCCAGCTCCCCAGCGCCGCGCAGGTGCCGGACTTCGTGTCCAGAGTCCAGAGCGGTGACACGGAGCTGCTGGAGGAAGCAAAGCGTCCCGGCTACTACATGGCCGTGCACGACAACGGCAACTACATCTATATCGTCCAGTATCTGTGCTACGATCTGGGTGCGGATCGCCGTGATCCTGCCGATGACAAGTGGGGCTGGTTCTATGTGCCCGTGAAGGACACCGCCACCCCCGTGACCTTCGACACCCAGAACACCTATGAGGATACCGACGAGGCGCTGGCCGTGGGCGGTACCTACGCGCAGGGCAACAAGGGTCTGCTGACCAACGTCACCTACTACAAGACCCAGTACGCGGCGCTGTACGATTCCGTCACCGCCTTCGTCACCGATCTGAACGTCCAGGCCATGAAGACCGGTGTGAAGCACCGTGTGGCGATCGTGGGCTTCGCCAGCCCCTACTACGATGCCTATGACTATTATCAGGGCACCGGCGTGTACATCGACGGCAAGTACTATCTGTACGATGACGAGTATATGTACAAGGGCAGGGAAGAGAACGGCACGCTGGTCCGTGACGATGCCAACGGCACCGTGATCCTCGATCCCGACCGTGGCTACGCGAACGGCACCTGGCCGCTGGCTCCCTATGCCGCCGACGCTTCTGAGTATGCCTACGAGGGCATCGGTGACAAGTACAGCTCCGCCTTCGTGGACATCTCCACTGAGGCCGGCTTCCAGAGCGTCATGGCTTCCGTGGATGCGATCCGCACCAACTATCTGCAGACCTGTCCCGCCATCGGCCTGCGGATCGCCCGGAGCATCTTCCGTGGGGAAGAGATCCCGCTGGTCGATCCCGGTGTGGCTTCCACCAACGCGGCGAATTATCAGTCCGCGGCCGAGGCGCTGATCCAGAAGGCCGATCCCACCGGCAAGTGCCCGGAGGGCAAGGATCAGGTGATCATCCTCTTCACCGACGGTGTGCCTACGGTCTCCATGTATGCCGACCACGAGGATTCCAACTCTCTGACCAAGAACGCCGAGGTCTTCAACGAGTACTGGACCGGCAACGCCGGTGTCCGGGACGCCATCAACGAGGCCAACGCCGCCAAGCGTGAGGGCGTGAAGATCTACACGATCGGCACCGCCGCCGCCAGCAAGCAGTACGGCAATCAGGGTCAGGCCGGTTCCGTGCCCGCGGACGACCGGGTCGAGTTCCTGAAGCTGGTGTCCTCCGACCATCCCGGCGCCAGCTCCGTCTATGACGTGGTGACCCGGCAGGGCAACAACGAGGTCGCCGTGGCATGGAACCTGTATGTGGACTACGGCACCGCCGCCACGGCGCTGGACCGGTCCTATGCCCAGTCCGCCACCGAGCAGAACGCGCTGACCATCGCTTTCACCTCCGCCATGCAGTCGATCACCGCCCCCACGGTGGAGCTGGATGAGTTCGATATCCTGCGTGACGTGCTGTCTGACTACTTCGAGTTCATCGGCAAGAACGCTGACGAGATCAAGGCCGGCATCAAGGTCTATACCGCCGACTTCAAGGCCGACGGTTCCGCGGTGGGCCAGGATCAGTGGAAGCCTCTGAGCACCGCTCAGGTCAAGGTCTCCAAGACCGATCCCACCGTGGCCCGCTACGACATCATCGAGGTCACCGGCTATGACTATTCCGAGATGTACTTCTCCACCACCCCCCGTCAGGTGGGCGGTAAGGACTACTACGGAAGCAAGCTGATCGTCCAGATCCCCGTGCAGGTCACCTCCGGCTTCACCGGCGGTGTGGACGTGCCCACCAACGAGGATACCTCCGGCATCTATGATGTGGAGGAGGGCGGCGAGACCATCGTCATCCCCTTCCCGATCCCCAAGGTGGACATCGACAGCGGCATGGTCACCAACAAGACCGCCGAGCCCAAGCCCGGCACCGACAATGAGTTCCTGCTGACGCTGGAAGCCTACGCCACCGGCTCCCTCAGAGAGCTGGTGTCCACCAAGCCCGCCGACATCGTGCTGGTGCTGGACCACTCCGCTTCCATGCGTACCCCCGTGGGCGCTACCGAGATCCTGTACAACGCCAACTACGGCGGATATCTGTACGGTCAGAAGGGCAAGACGGATAAGGGTCAGCTGACCCACAGCCAGCTCGATATCGAACTGGGCAAGCACAAGGGCTACTATGTATGCCAGAGCACCAACACTCCCTACGCCTGGTTCATCATGGAGTTCTCGGAGTCCTTGAACCAGTGGAAGCTCTACAACGTGCCCAGCACCCAGAGCCTGGTGGACAGCTCCGACGGCTCCGAGTGGACCCAGATCCTTGAGGTCAGCCATGAGGTACTGGGCAGGGACTATCCCCAGTTGGTGTTCTACAAGTCCCAGTACGCGATGCTGTATGATTCCGTCCTGAGCTTCGTGACGGAGCTGAGAGATTCCAAGGTGGCCCACAATGTGTCCATCGTTGGCTTCGCGGGCTCCGAGACGCAGGGCAGCCGGCTGTATGTGGGCGGCGATGAGACCCTCCATAAGAATTACAGCAGCGCTCTGTATAACCCCGGTACCTCCGGGGAGCGCCGGACCGAGCTGTATCAGAAGGCCATGAAGAACGTGGTCATGGAAACGGAGTTCAGCGAGCTGCTGAGCCTGGTGGAGGCGATCGATACCAACTTCTCCTTCACCTGCCCCGCTGTGGGTCTGAAGATGGCCAATGAGATCTTCGAGGCCAACCCGGTGGATCCGGAGGCCCGGGACCGGATCGTGATCCTCTTCACCGACGGTCTGCCCAACGTCATGATCGGCGAGGACGCGATCGATCAGAGCAACACCGACCGGATGATCTTCGATGAGATCATCGCTCAGGCCTACACCAGCAAGAGCACCCACGGTGCGCAGGTCTACTCCATCAGTACCTCCACCACCGGTGCCGAGGCCAACCGTGGCTTCCTGCACTATCTGTCCTCCGACTACCCCGATGCCCGCAGCTTCGACGATCACGGTGATCCCATCGAGGGCGCGCCGGTGTTCACCAAGGAGGTCAGCGCGGCGGACGATCTGGATGAAGCCTTCGGCAACGTTACCGAGCACTTCTCCAGCACCACCGTGAAGCTGGACGGCAACACCCTGCTGGTGGAGATCCTGTCCGAATACTTCAATTTGCTGAACAACGGCAGCAAGGCCGCTGACGGCAGTTACATGGATGTCCGGGTCTTCAAGCAGCCCTACCGGCCCGACACCCTCGCCAAGTGGGGCGAGAAGATCCCGCTGGGTGATCAGGCCATCATCGGACTGTCCTCCTCTGATGGGACGGACCGGATGGATACGGTCACTGTGGCAGGTTTCGACTATGCCAAGGAGTATATCTCCGAGATCCCCCGTGCGGATGACGACGGAAACAGCTATTATGGCAGTAAGCTGGTCCTCGAGGTGGATGTCATCACCCGTGAGGGCTTCTGGGGCGGCGAGGGCGTGCCCACCAACGACGTGAAGACCGGCCTGTATCCCCCGGATTCCGATGTGCCCGCCGAGATCTTCCCCGTGCCCGAGGTGGATCTGTGGCCCGATGTCTATGTGGAGGATATCATCGTTCTGGACTACGGTATGGACGTTGAGATCGATATGGTGAAGGCCCATCCTCTGCTCCATGGCGAGAGCCAGATCCTGGGCTTCGTCGATCACATCCCGGCCCAGAAGCTGGCTACCACCCTGCTGGACCACCGGGCCAGCGAGGGCGGCACCTTCGGCGACGCGGTGCTCCAGAGCGCTCAGGGGAGCAAGCTCCGCTACGAGCTCGCCCACAGCACCGCCATGCAGATGGACGGTCACGATACCTTCCACTACGTGGGCCAGTACACCGCGGACAAGAAGACCAGCTACTACTACGGTACGATCAAGGTGGTGCCTGCTACCGTCATGTACTTCGAGGAGCACTTCCTGGACTTCACGCTGGACACCGATATGATGGCGGTGCAGGGGTGGGTCCCTGTGGGAAATGGCAACGACGCTCCGGATACCTTCCAGGATCAGGACCGTCCCGGCGAGAAGCACCCCTACGGCCACGACAGCCATTATGTGACCTATGACCGGTACTCCATGGACGGTGCCCAGATGATCAACGTCATGCAGGGCAAGAACGGCGCGGCCACCTTCCGGTTCAAGGGCACCGGCTTCGATGTGATCTCCAAGTCCAGCCGTGACACCGGCACCGTGCTGGTGAACGTGTTCCGTCTGGACGAGGACGGGAAGCGGATCGATGAGTACGATTCCACGAAAGAGTTCCCGGCAGAGCCCGATACCGTGGTCAACGCCTTCAAGACCTCCATCGTGGATACCTACTACGGCTACTCCTATCAGCAGAACGAGGACACCGGCGACTATGAATGGGTCCCGGATGGCGGCACCGGGGACAATGCTCTGTATCAGGTGCCCGTGATCAAGATGGAGGACCTGCCCTATGGTCTGTACGAGGTCGAGGTCTATGTGGCCTATACGGACATCTTCGCTCCCAACGGCAGATACCCCGATCAGAATTACGACTTCTATGTGGACGCCATCCGGATCTATGATCCTGCCAACGACGGTGTGGACGATGAAGTGATCGGCGGTGCATACGAGGATGACGGCGAGCGCTGGCCCGTGTACGAGGAGCTCCGTGATATGCTCCTGCCCACGGACAAGGCCACCGAGATCGGCGCCCTGACCAAGGAGATCTCCGCGCTGAACATCCGGCTGAAGGACTATGACGACCTTCTGACCCAGCTGAAGATCCTGGGCCGGAAGCTTGAAAAAGAGGACGATGCCGGCGAGCAGCAGAAGCTGCGCGATAAGATCGCCGCGCTGGAGACCGAGAAAGCGCAGCTGGAGGCTCAGTCCAGCGCCCAGATCGCGCTGAGAACGCAAAAGCAGGCTGAGCTGGATGCCATGATCGGCGGCCAGTTCCAGAACGCCATCTTCATCGATGGCAAGGACGGCCAGATGTCTGTCAGCGACTATCTCCACTACGGTCCCAACAACGAGCTGTATCTGGCGGCTGGTCAGTCGGTCTATTTCCAGATCGACGAGTCCGACCCCAATATGGAGCGTGTCCAACTGGCTATGAAGACCCTTGGCGGTGTGGCCGATGTGACCATCACCTCCAACGGTGAGGCGCTGGATCCCATGAAGATCGCTACCTCTACGGATCTGTACTATGACTTCACCGGTCTGGGCGATGTGACCATCACCAACGAGCGTTCCAGCGGTGACGTGATCCTTTCCATCACCAACGTGAAGACCACCTACAAGGCAGACCCCTATGCCACCGGCAGCAGCTCTCTGGAGAGCGGCCCCTTCACGGTGGATGCCGAGGGTCTGATGGCGGCGCTGATGATGCTCAGCGGTGACGAGGATCCGGAGGTCGAGCCTTCTGCCGATCCCCAGCTGAGCCTGAAGGCGCCCAGCCTGAGCTTCGAGGACGAGGTGTTCTACAACGTCTACTTCACCGTGGGCGACATGACCGACGTGGTGGAGATGGGCCTGATGCTCCTGCCTTCCCTGATGGCGGACGGCACCATGGAGGACGCGATCGGGGTCATCCCCGGCTACCAGACCAACGGTGCCATGTACATGGTCCGGACGGACGGCATCCCTGCCGCTCAGATGGGCGATACGGTGTACTTCAAGGTCTACGC
>JAFNXT010000010.1 GCA_017378975.1 Oscillospiraceae bacterium | reverse complement strand
TAGGGAATGCATAAATTCTCTTATGTGTTTCCCCTGGAGTCTGTGCCATGATTGCGATAGAATGATTGCTTTCGAGAATTCTTGATACCCAGTCAAATTCGATTTTTTTCATCTTAAGACCTTTTACCCATGTGCCGGTGCTTCCGGCTTCCAGTCGAGGTAACGCCTCAGGCAGACAAGCTTGCCACGCTCCGAAGCGGGGCAGATGCGGCTCAGATTGTCGGCACAGGCAGCGGCTTCCCGTAGCTTGCCGAGGGCGTAGTAAATATAGCCAAGACTGCCGTTCAGGTACAGTTCTTCCTGTGCCGGTGAAAGCTCCGCGGAGATCCGGGCCTGAGAAAGGAAACCGTGGACACCGTTGATATTGGCGGTGAGGTTCTTCAGCTCCTGCTGGTGCATCAAAAGGCCCAGCATGTCCTGTATGGTCGCCTTGGAAGGATCGCGGAGTGCTTTCTCTGCGAAGGGAGCGTATCGCAGATCATCGGTCTTGGGATCGATACGGTTCAGGAAGCATTCGCTGTAGCCCGGGATGATCACCTGATAGGTGTGAAAGCCCAGACAGGAATAGTCACGGACCAGGATATCCAGATCCTGATCCTGGAACCAACGGATGATCTGTCGGAGCAAGGCTTTGTTGTCGCCACCGGAGAATCCGGCGCTCGGGTCGTAGGGGAAGGAAGGCGTGCCGGTGAAGAACTCTCTGGGCTTTTCCCAGGAACCTTGCGTCACCTCGTTGGACACGCTGGTGAAGGAGCGACGGGTCTTGGGAAGGAACCCTTCGAACCGGGCCACATGGTGGATATCGTAGCCCTGGAAGCTTTCCGTCAGGGCTCGCTCCAATGCGATCTCGAAGATGGGATAGGCACCCAAATGGGTATGATATCGACCGGTATCGGGGTCAGTCATGCATACGCAAATAACAGGGAAGCCGGTGCCGAAGGAGCAGTCCTTCACGGTGACTCTCAAACCCTGCTGACGGATGTAGGTGATGATGTCGTAGGCGGTGCGGTGCTTCGCCAGATCTTCTTCAGGGATGTCCGGCAAAATCAGGCCCTCGTGGATGATCCGGAGCATATGGTGACGCTCCACGATCTCGCTGATCGCCTGCACCAAAGTCTCCTCGGCGGAGTTGCCTGCCGCCAGACCGTTGGTGGTATAGATCCTGCCTCGAAGGGTATTGGGGTAATAGCGTGTCTGTCCTGTGGTCAGGCAGTAGACGGGGCTGCAGGGCACCGTTCCGTCGGGGTCGGCGTTGCGTTTCAGGATGGCTTCGCCGGACATGACACTTCCGGTATACTTCTCCAGTCGGCGGGAGATCTTTTCGTACCATCCAAGGTCGGTGGCCAGAAGCTCCTGAAGACGCACCCGGCACAGACTGGGGTCATTGGCTGTCAGATCGGACATCTTCTGGGCGTAGCCGGTGTTGATGTTGGCGAATTGCAGTCGCTCCATCAGTTCGCCGTAGCCGCTGGCCAGAGCAAAGCTTTTGGTCAGACCCTTGCCGTTGACGCTGAAGCCGGTGCCCTTGATCCGGACACCGAGAGAGTGGCAGTAGGGCACACAGGTCTGTCGCCAGTATTCTTCCGTTTCGATACCATGGGAAGCCAGGATCTGCCGGATCCGTCCTACGGTAGCCTCCGGGCTGGAATCTTTGAATTGGGCGTCGATCAGTTCACGAGCTTCTGTGATGTGATCCGTCATGGGCGTTTCTCCCTTCCTTGTTTTCTAGGATCATATCACATGCCTTCGGGGAACGCAAGGAGATGTTTTTCGAGACATCGACATATTTCTTGAAAAACCTCTTCAGGTATGTTACAGTTAAAAGAAAGATCACAGGAGGTATGCATCATGTACTGTATCCACTGCGGACAGCCATTGGATGAAGGAGCCACATTTTGCGGTAAATGTGGTAAGAAGCAGATACCGGACGACAAGAAAGTATATTCGCCGTCGGCTCCGGCGCGGAAAAGCCTGGTGTTACCGCTGATCGCGCTTTGTGTTGGTCTCGCGGTGGTCGCCGGTTTGGTCGTAACTTTGATACTTGCCTTGCTTGGCGTGATCGGGCCGCAGTCCGCGCCGGATAACACACGCCCGGTGATGCAGACCCAACTGCAGACTGAGCGTGTCGATGTGACCACCAAACCCATGGATGATCCAACGGAGGAAAGCGGTGGATCCATTCCGTCGGTGACCGATCCTACTGAGGAAAGTGATGCTCCGAGCCATTCCGACGATACGGAAAGTACTGCTCCTTCGCATGAGGATCATACCAATATCGTTGATTGTATCTCCTGCGGAGGCAGCGGTGACTGCGTGGCCTGTAAGGGCGAAAAATATTGTCCCTATTGCAAAGGTTCCGGTAAAGAACTGTGCTATGTATGCTGGGGCACGGATCTGTGCGATCAGTGTATGGGTGCGGGAAAAGATACCCGTGGAGAGAAATGCAGGGGCTGTAACGGGAAGGGGACCTGCACGTTCGATACCTGCACCGGAGGCTATGAGCCCTGCTGGAAATGCAGCGGACAAAAACCCTGTTATCTGTGTCAAGGTGACGGAGGGTGCCTGACCTGCGGAGGGAAAGGGCGCTATGATCTGAACGGTCCTCTCCAGTCCTTGACCGCCTACCGCAAGGTGGAGCATGACGACTGCTGGTACGGAAAGACCAGGTGTGAGGGCTCTTACTGCAACGAAGGAGCGTGCAGTTATCAGGACTGCAATGGGACCGGAAAGCTGCGTTGCTTGTCCTGCGAGGGTTCGAACGAATGCCAGACCTGTACCAATAACCCGAGGTATGAGGACAGGACCTGCCATGCTTGTATGGATAGCGGTGAATGCTCGCTGTGTGACGGCGGCTATGATCTGTGCTATATGTGCGAAGGCAGCGGTAAATGCTCCACCTGTAACGGTATCTACGAAAAAGATGACAGGATGTGCATCGAAGGGTATCAGTATGAGGGGTATCCTTATTCCATCGGTGTCGCCGGCGGTGCTTCTCAGGGGGATGGTCCTTCCGGGTCGGATCATTCAAGACCTGTCAGCCCCGGCGGTGACTGCACCAAATGCGGCGGTGACGGATGGTGGTGCACCAGATGCGATGGGAGCGGTGATTGTAACGTACTGGAATGTGTGTTCGGCAAGATCACTTGTTCCAAATGCGGCGGCGCCAGAAGCTGCAACGTCTGCTGGCTTTGGACGGACTCGAGCAGGCATTGTTCCGCCTGCGGTGATACCGGGGATTGCAAGAAATGTGGGGGCGAGGGACATCTGAAATGCTCTTCCTGCAAGGGCTCCGGAAAGTGTCCGACTTGTAAGGGCGATTATTGGTGCGATGCTTGTGATGGAAGCGGCTTCGCCGGGTGATATCAATGTGAAAACCGGAGGGCGGTGTTCGACCGCTCTCCGGTTTTTATAGTATGTCTGTTATGCGATCGTAGCCAAATGGGCGGCCATGGTGTCGAAGTCCAGCTCAGCCATGTGATCGTCAAGGCGCTTGGCCAGCGTTTCCACCCGATGTAGACAACATTCTTGTTTCAGGATGCATCCTTCGCAGTGGATCTTGTCGCAGTGGAGGATGTGGGGCTCAAGGGGGTTCCTGCCTTCACGGAAGTCGGACAGCAGAGCGTCCGTTGTCTGATCTCCGTGGAAGAGACGGAGGGTCTTTTCTATGTAGGCCGGATCATATCCTTCGTCGTGCATGGTCAGGAAGCGTTTCAGACAAATGAGCTTGTCTAACTCATCGCCAGAGGCGTAGGGGATCATTTTTGCAACAGAAGCGGCGGCGTGACCGTATTTTCCAAGGCGGATATAAGCATATCCTGTGGAGGCGGCTACCAGCTTGCGCTGCTTCCTGGTGTCGATCCAGCCCGGGATCTTGGCCAGCAGGCTGAAGTCAAGCAAGGTGCGGAAGCTGGGGTCCACGGTCTTGAGCTTGTTCATGTGCATTAGGAAGCCCAGAAGCACCTGCTCGTCCGCCTTTCCCAGATCCTTCAGCGCGGCGCTGGCATAGGGAGCGTAGAGCTGATCGTCGGTTTTCCGGCTGATGCGGTTGATATAGGCCTCGCTGTAGCCGGGGGAAAGGATCTGGTAAGTAGGGAAGCCCAGACAGGAGAAGTCCGTGATCAGCAGGGGATAGCCCAGCTTTCTGAAGTAGTCCTTACACCAAGAGAGAAGCTTTTTGTTGTCGAAGCAGTCCATCCCCATATCAGGGTCGAAGGCGTAGGGGCTTTCATCGACGAAAAAGGATGGGAGCTTGTTACCGGAGCTCTGGCGAAGCTCGGTGAAGAAGTCGTTGAAGGAGAACTGGATCTTCCTTGATACGAAATCTTCGTTGGCAGTGAGCTGGTCCAGATGGCGGCCCTGGAAGCTTTCGGTCAGGGCACGCTCCAGCGCGATCTCCAGTACCGGGTGGGCACCGAAATGGGTGTGGTAACGGCCGGTCCGGTGGTCGATGAAACAGGCGCAGACCACAGGGAAGCCGGTCCCCAAAGATGCATCCTTGATGAAGACTTTGTAATCGTTGCTACGGATGAAATCGATGATCTCGTAGGATACGGGATATTTCTTCAGTTCCTCTTCCGGTATCTCCGGCAGGGCAAGACCGTGCCGAACGATGCGGATCATGTGGTTCCGCTCCACGATCTCGCTGATCGCCTGGACCAGAGCCTCCTCCGGGGAGTTGCCGGCGGCACAGCCGTTACTGCTGTATGCCAGCTTCCAAAGGAGCCGGGGGAAGTAGACCTTCTTATTGGTGTGCAGATCCAGGAAGGGGGCTACAGAGATCATGCCGTCCCTGGTGGTGAACCTGCCCAGAAGCTCTGCTGGGGTCAGGATCTCACCGGTGGAGCCGGTCAGGATGTCCGCTACTCTTTGGTACCAGTCCGGATGCTCCTGCAGGAGCTGTTCCACCGGGATCATCTCAAAGCGGTCATCCCGCAGAGCGAAATCCTCGTCCTTCAGAGGGGTGGGGCCATAGATGAACCCTACCTGAAGCCGCTCGATCAGCTCGCCGTAACCGCTGGCAAGGGCCAGCTCACGGGTCAGGCCCTTGCCGTTGGTATAGAAGGTGGTGCCGGGGATGGAGATCTGGTTGGAATAACAATAGGGAGTGCCACTCTCGAACCACCGTTCCTTGGTGGTCAGGCCACAAGAAGCCACGATGGAGCGGATCTTCTCTACGGTCGCCATGGGGGAAGCGTCCTTCAAATGGACATCGATGATGTTGGGGGCGTTCTGTTCCATTGGTCGACTCTCCTGTGGAGCTTATTTTGTGGGTTTAAAGCTGTCCTTCAGGCTGACGGAGCGGTTGAAGACCAGATGCTCCGGGGTAGAATCCTTGCTGTCGGGGCAGAAATAACCCAGACGCATGAACTGGTAGGAAGCAGGGGCCTTGGCGGAAGCCAGACTGCGCTCCAGCTTACAGCCGGTGAGG
This sequence comes from Oscillospiraceae bacterium, assembly GCA_017378975.1. Taxonomy (GTDB): domain Bacteria; phylum Bacillota; class Clostridia; order Oscillospirales; family Oscillospiraceae; genus Faecousia. The sequence continues at coordinate 995 of JAFNXT010000010.1, read as the reverse complement.
ATCTCCAGAGAGTTGGGGTCCAGGCAGCTCAGGAAATCCTTGCCCGCGGCATCGGGATCAGCATCGTTGAAGAGGTTGGAATACTGACGGACTTCGGCATCGACGCAGGTGGCTGCATCCACCCAGTGGATGGTGGCTCCTTTGATCTTACGGCCGTCGGCAGGATCGCCGCCGCGGGAGTCGGGATCGTAGGTGGCCAAGACCTCCACGACGTTACCTTCGTCATCAGTGACGCAGCCGGTACACTTGATGACATAAGCGCCCTTCAGACGGCATTCAGGGCCATCGGGGTACAGACGCTTGTACTTGGGGATGGGCTGGGCCAGGAAATCGTCGGCTTCGATCCACAGGTTTCTGGAGAAGGTGATCTCACGGGTGCCATCCTCGGGACGGTTGGGGTTGTTCTCTACGGTGACAGTCTCGGACTGGCCCTCGGGGTAGTTGGTGATGGTCAGCTTCACAGGCTTCAGGACAGCCATGACACGCTGAGCGGTCTCGTTCAGGTCCTCACGGAGGCAGTGCTCCAGGAAGGCGTACTCGATGGTGTTGGGGCTCTTGGCAACGCCCACACGGTCGCAGAAATTGCGGATCGCCTTGGGGGTATAGCCACGGCGGCGCAGACCGCACAGGGTGGGCATCCGGGGGTCGTCCCAGCCGGAGACATAGCCGTTCTCCACCAACGCTCTGAGCTTCCGCTTGCTCAGGACGGTGTGGTCGATGCCCAGACGGGCGAACTCGATCTGCCGGGGATGATGGGGCACGGAAACGTTCTCCACCACCCAGTTGTACAGGGGGCGGTGGTTCTCGAACTCCAGAGAGCACAGAGAATGGGTGATCCCCTCCAGCGCGTCCTGGATGGGGTGAGCGAAGTCATACATGGGGTAGATGCACCACTTGTCGCCCTGACGGTGGTGATGCATATGCCGGATCCGGTAGATGACCGGGTCGCGCATATTGAAGTTGCCGGAGGCCAGATCGATCTTGGCGCGGAGGGT
>JAFNXT010000109.1 GCA_017378975.1 Oscillospiraceae bacterium | reverse complement strand
CGATGCCTTCTTCCCCTTCCCCGACTCCGTCAAGCGTGGCGTGGCCTCCGGCGTCAAGTATATCGCCCAGCCCGGCGGCTCCATCCGTGACGATCTGGTGATCGAAGAGTGCGACAAGAACGGCATCACCATGGCCTTCACCGGCATGCGTCTGTTCCATCATTGATATTCGACCCTCAGGGGACGGCAAAACGCCGCCCCCTGTCGGTGCGTTTGCGGCGTAGCCGCAGCTTGATCGAACGCTACAGTAGGGCGGGGGCTTGCCCCCGCCGGTGCACGTGCGAAGCGAGTGCACATATGGTAGTATTTTTCCGCAGATCGTAAGCGATCTGCGGCGGCGGGGGCAAGCCCCCCCCCAACAGAGAAGATTTCGGAGGTAACATATGAACATCCTCGTCGTGGGTGGTGGCGGTCGTGAGCATGCCATCATCCGTTCTTTGAAAATGAATCCTGATGTTGAGACCATTTACGCGCTGCCCGGTAACGGCGGTATCGCCGCGGATGCTACCTGTGTGCCCATCGGGGCCACCGATATCGACGGCATCGTGGAGTTCGCCAAGCAGAACGCCATCGATTATGCCGTGGTGGCACCGGACGATCCGCTGGTCATGGGCTGTGTGGACCGGCTCAGCGAAGTGGGCATCCCCTGCTTCGGTCCCAAGGCCAATGCCGCCATCATCGAGGGCAGCAAGGCCTTCGCCAAAAACCTGATGAAGAAGTACGGCATCCCCACCGCCGCTTATGAGGTCTTCACCGAGCTGGAGGCCGCTTTGGAGTATCTGAAGGATGCCCCCATCCCCACCGTGATCAAGGCCGACGGTCTGGCGCTGGGCAAGGGCGTGATCATCGCCCAGACCAGAGAAGAGGCCGTGGAGGCCGTCACCGATATGATGGCGGGCGGAAAGTTCGGCGCTTCCGGCTCCACCGTGGTGATCGAGGAGTTTTTGGAAGGTCCTGAAGTGTCCGTCCTCGCCTTCACCGACGGTAAGGTGGTCCGCCCCATGGTGTCTTCCATGGACCACAAGCGGGCAGGCGACGGTGACACCGGCCTGAACACCGGCGGCATGGGCACCATCGCTCCCAATCCCTGCTATACCGACGAGATCGCCAAGCAGTGCATGAAGGAGATCTTCCTGCCCACCATCCGGGCCATGAAGAAGGAGAAGCGCACCTTCCAGGGCTGTCTGTACTTCGGTCTCATGCTGACCAAGGACGGTCCCAAGGTGATCGAGTACAACTGCCGCTTCGGCGATCCCGAGACCCAGGTGGTCCTGCCTCTGATGAAGAGCGACCTGCTCACCGTTATGATGGCCTGCACCAACGGCACCCTGTCCAAGACCCCCGTGCGGTTCTCCCGGAAGCACGCCTGCTGTGTGATCAAGGCTTCCAAGGGCTATCCCGAGAGCTATAAGAAGGGCTACAAGCTGACCATGTCCGACCGGGCCGCCAAAGCCACCTTCGTGGCCGGCGCCAAGCTGGAGGATGGCAAGCTCGTGACCTCCGGCGGCCGTGTCACCGGCACCACCGCCGTGCGCTCCACGCTGGAGGACGCCATCACCGCCGCTTACCGGCTGGCCGCCGGCGTCAAGTTCGCCAATGCCTACTGCCGCTCCGACATCGGCCAGCGGGCGCTGAAAGAGGGTAAATAATACCTGAAACGTTCCGTTCCAGATACGAGATACGAACTACGAGATACGAGATATGTGCCGATATGACATATCTCATATCTCATATCTCGTATCTCATATCTAAGGATGCCCCTGACGTGTGATCCGAAGATCGTGAGCGATCTTCGGAGGACGAGCGATGCTCGCCCCTACGATGTGACTAAAATACCAAGGAGGAGACCCCATGGTTTATCGTATTTATGTAGAGAAGAGAGAAGGTCTGGAGAACGAGGCCAAGGGCTTGCTGGCGGAGGCTCAGAACCTGCTGGGCTTGACCGGTCTGGAAGGCCTGCGGATCTTCAACCGTTATGACGCCGAGAACATCACCCGGGAGCTGTTCGATTACGCGGTGGATACCGTGTTCTCCGAGCCCCAGCTGGATGTGGCGGCTCCCGAGGTGGATCTGCCCGGCGCTGTGGTGTTCGCCGTGGAGGCTCTGCCCGGTCAGTTCGACCAGCGGGCCGATTCTGCCGCCCAGTGCATCCAGATCATCTCTCAGGGGGACCGCCCCCTGATCCGGACCGCCAAGGTCTATGCCCTGTACGGCAAGCTCAGCGAGAAGGACATCGCTGAGTTCAAGAAGTATGTGATCAACCCCGTGGAGTGCCGGGAAGCGGCGCTGGAACTGCCGGAGACGCTGGCGGTCCAGTATGAGATCCCCACGGAAGTGGCGACCCTCACCGGCTTCACCAAGCTGGATAAGGAAGGTCTGGCCGATTTCATCAAGTCCTACGGCCTTGCCATGGATCTCGACGACATCACCTTCTGCCAGTCCTATTTCGTCAGCGAGGACCGGGATCCCACCATCACCGAGATCCGCATGATCGACACCTACTGGTCCGACCACTGCCGTCACACCACCTTCGGCACGGTGATCGATGATGTGACCTTTGAGGACGAACTGCTCCAGAAGACCTACCAGGAGTACATCGCTACCCGTGAGGCGCTGGGCCGGGGCGAGAAGCCCATCTGCCTGATGGATCTGGCCACCGTGGCGGTCCGTCATCTGAAGGCCGCCGGTAAGCTGCCCAAGCTGGACGAGAGCGAGGAGATCAACGCCTGCACCGTCAAGGTGGACGTCACCGTGGACGGCGTGGTGGAGCCCTGGCTGCTGCTGTTCAAGAACGAGACCCACAACCATCCCACCGAGATCGAGCCCTTCGGCGGCGCGGCCACCTGTATCGGCGGCGCGATCCGCGATCCTCTGTCCGGTCGTTCCTATGTCTACGGCGCCATGCGTGTCACCGGTGCCGCTGACCCCCTGAAGCCCGTTTCCGAGACCATCCCCGGCAAGCTGCCCCAACGTAAGATCGTCACCACCGCCGCCGCCGGTTACTCTTCCTACGGTAACCAGATCG